>JAHEBB010000382.1 GCA_024642575.1 Trueperaceae bacterium
GATTGTTGGAACTGAGGTTAAGGCTTTGCAAACTTGTGAGTTTCCAGATTTCAGCAGGTAGTTCGGTCAGATTGTTGGAACTGAGGTCAAGGCTTTGCAAACTTGTGAGTTGACTGATTTCAGCAGGTAATACTGAAATAAAATAGTTAAAACTTAGATCGAGTATCTTTAATCTTTTGAGTCTAGAAATCTCTTTTGGTATTATTCGTAAACTGTTTATAAAAGGTGCAACAGAGTAAATGCCTGCGCTTTCACTACGATATAACTGAACTTGTTTCTTATCTGCTCCAAGTAGCAAACTCTCTAACCAGTCCAGCTCAAAAACCTCTGGGGGTATTTCTGTCAAACTGCATTGTCTTAAATCAAGCTCTGGCAGTTTCTTTTCTCTTACTTCGGCTATACGCCTTTTAACCTCTGCTGCCTTATCCATAAAACTCCCCTTTTGCTTTAGTTATAGTCTAAATGCTTTCTTGCAAACTCAAGTAATTCTGAATAAGCGTAATATGTTTGGCATCTTTGGGCCTGTTCAGCTTAAGTTTGTAATGCAGCACATCCTCGAGGCTGGCATAAGGTAAACCCTTTACAAATGTTGCTCGCTCAATCAGACAATTGACATCTTCGCCCATCCAGCCGTTATAAATGTCAATTGAGCCTAGCTTGACCACCTTATCTCCCTTTTCTCCTTTAATGACCTCGCCAAACGTTTTGGCTTTTTCCCAGGCAGCGCCTAAAGCTAAAATGTCTATATCATTGATACTTGGAACAAGGTCGTGAATCAACAGTGGCGCACTCCCAAATATCACAAAATCCGCTACCGAAAGCCTTAAGGCTTTGACCTTTGGCTCGAGCTCAGTTAGACCTATCGCCACTTAACGTTCGGGGTCAACTTGCTCAGGGTTGGGAAAGCGTGAGGTTCGCTCTAAAACATTTAGGTCCAGGTGGTTACGCATAAAGCGGCTCGAGGCATCTTGAAACGGTTGAAAATCCCAGGGGCTGTGCTTACCTTGCCGCAGCGCCGTGTCAATCAGCCGGCGCTTGCGCTGGCTTGCCAGAACTTTTTCGTGCAGGGTGTCATTATCCCACTGCTTGTCTAGCAGCTGGCGAAATGTGTTAAGCGTTTCACCAAATTCCGCTTGAGTCGCTAGGTTATTTAACTCGTTTGGGTCAGTGTTTAAATCATAAAGTTGCTCTGGGTCGGGTTTGCTATAAACATATTTGAAATTCCCCTGCCGAATCATTAGCAGAGGGGCAATAGCACCTTCTGCCAGCATTTCACCGTAAACAGGTCGGTGCGGTAGTTCATTTCGTAAGATTTTAAAAAGGCTCGAGCCGTCAATGGGTGCAACATAGTCCCTAAATAAACCATCTGAAGCAATATCTGTCAGCGTTGGCAAAATATCTACTAGAGACACAGGTTGCTCTATGCGCTGAGCCATTAAACCTGGCACATGCATCATCATAGGAATACGTGCCGATCGATCAAAAAAGGACATCTTGTACCACATGCCCCGCTCGCCGAGCATTTCCCCATGATCGGCCACAAATAAAATGATGGTGTTTTCTGCTTGACCTGTAAGTTTCAGGGTCTTTAGCAATTCACCTACCTTGTCATCTATGTAACTAATCATGGCGTAGTAGGCATGCCGTGCATTGCGCACTCGAGCCTCGGTTTGCTCATAGTCAGACATGGCTGAAACATGGTGCAAGCGCTGGCTATGCGCGTCAAGCTCAGCGTAGGGAAATGGCTTGACTTCAGGCATATCAATCTCGTCATGCTCATATCTATCCCAGTATTCTGAGGTCATGGCAAAAGGGTCATGAGGATGGGTGAACGAAGTGAGCAAAAAGAAGGGGCGCTCGTCTTCCGTTCTGGCCAGATCATGAAGTTTGCGTACCGCTTTAAAGCCCACTTCTTCATCAAAATCAAGCTGGTTACTGCTTTCGCACTTGCCTGCTTGCACCACACTTAACATATTGTGATACCAGCTCGGGCGCGTCTGAAAATCTTCCCAGTCAGGCACCCAGCCAAAGTCAGATGGGTAAATATCTGTGGTTAGGCGCTCTTCAAACCCATGAAGCTGATCAGGGCCAACAAAGTGCATCTTGCCACAAAGCGACGTTTGATAACCCAAAGCCCTTAAATAATGAGCCAGCGTAGGTACATCGGCAGGAAAATAGGCCGCATTGTCATAAGCCCCAATGCTCGAGGGAAGTTGACCCGACATCATAGAAAACCTTGAGGGGGCGCAAAGTGGGCTATTGCAGTAAGCATGGTCAAACACCACACTTTCACTTGCCAGCTTGGAGAGATGCGGCGTTTTAACCACTTTGTGACCATAAAAAGGCAAAGCCTGAGCCGCCAATTGATCAACCATAATCATCAGGATATTGGGGTTTTGCATGGCTCTCTTATACCAGTTTTTAAGCCTTTAAAGATTAGCCAATAGGGTTTTGTAGTTATGTTTCAAATTCGGATTTGCTCTACAGCGAGTCACATCATGCTAGACTCTGAAAGCTTTTAAACCGTCCCCGTACGAAGACGTATCTTTTTATTGAAAAGCTTTTTAGTTCTGAGGTTATGATGACGTCTTCTGGTTTAAACACCCCTAAAAAATCACCCTGGCAAGGGTTTGTCTTTGCCATAACCACCGCGACACTTTTTAGTTTTGTTCCTTTTTTAACTACAGTACTGATTAAAGAAGGGCTAGCACCGCTCGAGCTGCTCCTAATTCGCTACGTTTTAACAAGCATCGTCATCTTCTTGGCAACCCTAGTTAGTAAACCTGAAATTTTGCGTATTTCTCTAAGTTCTCTCAGGATATGTCTGATTTGCGGGGTTCTTTATTTTCTAAGCGCCTGGAGTTTTACCGCCGCTCTGACCTATATCAATACCTCTATTGCCTCTATTCTCTTATCTATCTATCCGCTACTGGTCTTACTTTTGCTTGCCCTTCGGGGTGAAAAACTAACCTGGCGCAATACAGTTAGACTGGCCTTAGGTTTAACAGGGGTTTATTTGATTATTGGCCCAGGGGGCAATGTGAGTCTTTTAGGGGCAGTACTGGTTTTTACCTCAGCACTTTCTTACGCCATTTATCTGGTTCTTATGCAATGGTTTTTAAAAGATGTTGCCGCCAGAAGCATTGCTCTCTATGTCATTTTTACCATCACGGTATGTCTGATACTATCTTGGCTGATAAAGGGAGCCGTTTTACCAAGCTTTAGTCTAGGTATCTGGTTACCTATGCTAGCGCTTGTTATAGGCGGAACCTATATTGCCCAGCTCTCCCTTTTTAGGGCGGTCAGTCTTTTGGGTAGTGCTCAAATTGCCCTCTTAAGCCCTTTAGAAATCTTACTTATCTTGCTTTGGTCGGTGCTGCTGCTTGGTGAACGCCTAAGTTTTTTACAGGTTCTTGGGGGTGGTTTTATTTTGACCAGTATGCTCCTTGCAGTTTTACGCCTCAACGAACTTCGCAGGCTCTGGCGAGCGGCGGCAAGGTTAAGACTGTAACAACCTCAGCTTTGCCCAAACCTCTTCTTTAGGTTGCAAACTTATTGAAACCCTCGGCGTAATCTCTTTATGCTCTAAATCAAAAGAACAGTGTTTTAACAAACTTGCCAAAAGGATTTGAGTCTCGAGCGTTGCCAAATGCTGCCCCAAACAAACCCTCTCGCCCAAACCAAAAGGCATATAGGCAGCTTGAATACCCTTGTCTAAAAAGCGCTCAGGTAAAAATGCCAAGGGATTTTCCCAATACGTTTCATGACGATGAATGCTGTAAATCGAAACAAAGAGCCTCGAGCCTTTAGGCACAAAAAAACCTCCAAGCTCAGTATCTTTTAGACTTACTCTAGGCGCAAAAGGAATCGTCGGGTAAAGCCGCAAGGTTTCTTTGACCACAGCTTGCAGGTAAGGCAACCTTTTTAGACTTTCTAAGCTCAAGCTTTGTGACTGAACTCGCAATTCTCGCTCGAGCTTTTCCTTTGCCTCCCGATTACTACTCAAACCCATAAGCGCCCAAATGAGGGTATTGGCAGTAGTTTCATGACCTGCGGCAAACACGGTTAAAAGCTCATCCCGCAGTTCTTTGTCACTCATTTTGTTGCCACCAGTATCTTCAGCTTTTAAAAGAAGGTCTAGCAAATCTGAAATTTCTTTGCCGTTTTCATGTTCTAATTTTCGTTTCTTGATTAAGGCATAAATATTGTCATCCAGCAAAGCTGCGGCTCGGCGCACCGTGCTGGTTTTAGCCGATGCCAGACTAAGTGGTACTTGAATGGGATAAGCTTTGGCTTCCTCAGGATAAAGGGAAAAGACCAGCTCAAAGATAAGCTCGAGCGTGACTTTATGCATCGCTTTTGTCAAATTGATTGGCTCGCCATCATGCCAGCTCTCTATAAGACGCTCACTGGCACGAACCATTGCCCCAGCAAACCTTTCTAAAGCATGTCTTTGAAAAAAAGGTTGAATGATTTGCCTGTGGCTAAACCACGACTCATAATCAGGATTGGTTAGTAAACCTGCGCCCAAAATGCGCTGTAACCCTGGCGTTTGCCCATCTGCCCCTAATTTAACAAAATTCCGATTTTGTTTTACCAGCACCTCATAAGCTAAATCTGGCTGACAAACCATAATTAGTTCGCCCTTACCAAAGGGCATGCGTAAGATAGCGCCAAGTTCACGCTGCGCTGCATCCAAGGTTAAGAGAAAATCTCGAATAACAGGTCCTTCATAGCAAGGTGGTAAGGGCAAGGACGGCATAATCTAAAGCCTATCAACTTACCAGCAGGCTAGCAGTCATTTTACCAGCCCTTATACTAGGGTCATGAAACTCCTTTCCATAAATCTTGGCAAGCTTAAATCTATGACCATTGCAAAAGATACGCTGAGCACGGGCATTTTTAAAGAGCCTGCACCTTCCCCTGTTTTTATCTCAAGGATGGGTCTAGAGGGTGATTCCATTGGCGACACAGAAAACCACGGTGGTCTTGATCAGGCTGTTTATCTTTACAGCGATGAAGATTATGCCTTCTGGAAAGAGCAGCTTGGCTTTAAGCCAGAACCCAGCACCTTTGGTGAGAATCTGACGGTCTCGAGCTTTGGGTCTGAAGTCATTCGCGTAGGCGATAGGTACAAGATTGGCGAAGTTGAGCTCGAGCTTACGGCTCCGCGCAGTCCCTGTGTCAAGCTTGCTACCCGTATGGAAAGGCCAGATTTTGTCAAAACCTTTCGTCAAGCAGGCAGACCTGGGGCTTACGCTCGAGTGCTTAAAGAAGG
>JAHEBB010000040.1 GCA_024642575.1 Trueperaceae bacterium
TTTACGTGCCTCTTTTTCACCTCTTAAAAGAGGCCACAAAGACTTAAATTCGCAAGCTTCTGGAACAGTAATATCTGCAAGCTCGAGCAGCGTTGGAAACAAATCATGCTGGTAAACAAGAGCGTTCACTTTGTTATTTTTTGGAATAGTGGGGCCAGTCATAATGAGCGGTGTTTTTATGGAATGCTCATACATGTTCTGCTTGCCAAAAAGACCATGTTGCCCCACTGCCAAGCCATGATCGCCTGTATGAATAAATACTGTCGTGTCAAGTAAACCTTTTGTTTGCAGCGCCTCACGAATTTGACCAATGCCTTCGTCCATGTGGCTAATCATGCCGTAGTATTCGGCAAGCTGCTCTTTAACATTAGTTTTAGTTCGGGGGTAGGGTGCCAAAAGTTCGTCACGACAATAAAGTTCGCCATTATCAAAAGGATGCTCGGGTAAGTAATTTTCAGGAAGCTCAATAAGCTCTGCTTGATACATATTGCGGAATTTTGGCAAAGGGGTTCTGGGATCGTGTGGCGCAGTAAAGGCCACTAACAAAAAGAAGGGTTCTTCAGAGTCATAGCTGCCAATAAAGTCTGTCGCCGCATTTACAAATAAATCTGTTGAGAAGCCCTGACCTGTTTGCATTGCTTCATCAGGGTAGTTGCCGCTTGGGTCATAAGAATGTAGCGGCACTTTATCGTGGTCACACATACCCCCAAAAAAGATATTGGCACCATTTTGAAAACTCTTGTTAAACGAGAGCGTGCCATTATGCCATTTGCCTGTCGCAAACGTCTTGTAGCCGCTTTGCCCTAAAAGTTCTCCTAACATAGGTAAGGCCTTTATAGCCTCGAGATTCTCTTGCTCTTGACTAGCAGATAACTCGCCAATGCGGTCTTGCTCTAGCTTGGTCTTAAAAATATCTTTACGGGTATGCAGTAAAAGGGGCAGATTAAAATAGTTGCGCCCTGTATGCAGCATGGCGCGACTAGGTGCACATACTGCACCGTGACAGGAGCCAAAGTGATGCGCCTGAGTAAAGTGGCTTCCCTCTTTTATCATCTGATCAAGCACAGGGGTTTGAGCCTTACTACCGAGGGCACTTAAGGCACTGGCCTGCTGGTCATCTGCCATAGTGATGACAATGTTGGGGCGTCTTTTTGACCTAGCCACAAAAACCCTTAAAGGTCATAGATACTCTTCTCCTGCAAAAATTTTGCGTTGACCGAAACTGATTTTAGGATTAGGGCTGGGTAAAATGCTTGGCTCTTTTTCACCTGCTTCGACCATGCGGCGCTTTAATCTATCTCGCATGACAGCAGCAATTTGCTTATGAGACTCGAGGTCAATCAGGTTAAAGAGCTCATATGGGTCAGACGCTAAATCATAAAGGTACTGCTCGACATAGGTTTCTGCACTCATGTCATCCCAGCCGCTTTTGTCAGGCGCATCCACCCCATACTTCCAGCGCTGGGTTCTTACGGCGCGCCCTACTTGAGATTCGCTAATTTGCACAAAAATCTCTTCGGGCCAATCAACCTTTTCCCGATTAATAAGCGGCATAATAGAGCGGCCTTGCATCTGCTCTGGCATTTCAATACCTACCGCGTCTAGCAAAGTAGGCGGCAAGTCCAGCGTACTTACTAGCTTTTGTATTTGCCCACCCGAAGTAAAGCCTGGCCCTGAAATTGCCGCTGGCACCCGAATGGAACTTTCATGACAGGAGCGCTTATATTCATCATTGCGAGTTTTAAAATGACAACCATGATCAGAGGTAAAAACAACAATCGTATTTTCTAGTAAAGCGAGGCTTTTTAAAGCGTCAAGCAAACGACCAAAGGCTTCATCCAAACGTTTCACCATGCCGTAATAGCCAGCTATGTGTTGCTGCGTAGACCCGCCCAAGGCTGCTAAGTCAGGCGGCGTCCATCTACCTGCATAACGTTCGCGGTAGCCGTCGGGGGGTGGATAGTCATCAATATGATTTTGATGATGGGGCTCTAAAAAGGATAGGAACAAGAAAAAAGGCTTGTCTTTATGCTCGTCAATGTAGCGAATGGCCGCGTCGGTTTGTGCATCTACGCGGTAACCAGGCAAGTGAACTTTGGCATTGTCATTATCGTAAAGATTCATGTCATAAGCATCGGAGACAAACTCGAGCAAGTTAGCCCCTAACCAGTACTGATACCCGCCACGCTCCTTTTCACTTACTGCACCTTTGTTTGCAGAATCCGCCAAATGCCATTTGCCGATATAGCCTGTCTGATAGCCTGCATCATTAAAGTAGTTTGCCAGCGCTTTGGTTGTTTGGGGTAAAGGGATGCCATTGCGGTAGCACCCTGTTGTGGTTGCGTACTGCCCTGATTGCAAACAAGACCTTGCAGGACCACAAACAGGTTGTGGTGTAAAACAGTTGTATAGATGCGTGCCCTGCTGGGCAAAACGGTCAAAATTAGGGGTTAAATCCAGAGGATTGCCGTGAACGCCTGTGGTGTCGAAGCGTTGCTGGTCGGTAAAAAAGAAAAGCACATTGGGCTTTTGTGCAGGGTTTGCCATTCCCTAAACCTCCTTTGATTCGTGCTAACTAAGCTGAGCTTTAAAGATACCAACCTTCAGGCATTTGCCGCTAGGTTTTTCGTCAGGCTTAATTGCGCTTATCTGCTTCTTGCGGTACAACATCAGCAGTTTCCAGATAAAAACGCAAAAGCCTATCTTTTAAAGCTTGCTTGACCTCTGCTAATGCTGGGTCATGGATGCGATTATTAAGTTCCGTAGGGTCAGATCTTAGGTCATAAAGCTCATCATCTTCGTAAAGCCGCATGACATACTTGTAGTTTTGGGTTCGGCACATTACCGCTTTGCTGTGCTCAGGGCCTTCTTGGGTTTGCAAATGCACTCTGGGCCAGTAGAGGCCGTCTTTTGTTTGTTTAGACTCGAGCTCCATAGCTTGCGTTTCGCCGTGTCTGCGCCCCCCTTCACAGAAAACGGTGTCTCTATGCGTTTTGGTTTCACCTGAAATTAAGGGCAAGAGTGAGCGCCCAAAGTGGTCGTGTTTTGGTTTTATAGCTGTTAAAGCCTCAACAGTAGCAGAAAAGTCAATCAGTTCTACCAGCGCATCACTGACCCCTGCCTTGCAGGGAACATTGGCAGGAGGCTTAACCAAAAAAGGCACTTTAGTCAAAACATCCTCAAAGGTGTTTTGGGTTTTCTCAACCAAGCCATAATCACCCGTAAAATCGCCGTGATCGGAAAAGAAAAAGATAGCAGAATCGTCATAGATTTCTTTTTCTTTCAGGGCGTCTAAAACAAGACCAAACTGATGGTCCACTCGAGCGCACATGCCATAGTAGGTTGCCCTGAGTTCAGTCCAGCGTTCTTCAGTCCAGTTCTGCAAATTCTGGTGTTCAGCAATGCCCTTAAGTAGACTGGGTTTGCCTGCCCAGTCTTTTATGCTTGGGATGCGTTTGGGCAGCTTTTCACGATCAATTTGGCTGTACCAGGGGTCTTCTACTGCGTAAGGGGGATGAGGATAGCTTAGGGGGAGATAAATACAAAGGGGCTTGTCAATCGGAGCGTTTTTGATTTGCTCGATAGCTCCTTCGACCATAGCCCAGTCAGAGTCAAAATAAATACTGTCGGAGGGGTGAGGCTCGAGCCTTCCTCCATAAAAGGAATAATAATTATCGCCATCAGGGTCACCGCGCCAGTCATTAAAGCTATGTAAATTGGGCTGCAAGGGTCGCTCTAGAGTATTTGGCGCTTCATATTTAAGGTTGCAATAATTGTCGAACCCCTTTTGTGCTGGAACGACATCATTTTTCCCGCCCCACCAGACAAAGTAGCCAGCATCCTTGAGGGTTTTTAAAAGCATCGGCTCATCAGGTTGGAGCATGTGAAACATGGTGCGGTGACCACGCACATGCGGATACCAGCCTGTCATAAAAGAACAGCGACTGGGTGTGCAAACAGGGTTTTGGCAAAAGGCATTTGAGAAAGAGACGGCATCGGTCTGAACCCAATTGTCTAAAACGGGCGTTGCTGCAGCAGAGTTTCCTCTATGACCTAGAACATCGCTGCGCCACTGGTCGGGGTTAAAGATAATAATGTGAGGCAAGGTTTGATTCATGATTTTGCTTGGGCCCGAGTTGTAATTATCTAAGCTTGCGCTGCCTAAAAACGTTCTTTACAACCAAACGCATTATCTGGCTCCGTTCAGTTTGGGATACTTCCTTTTCAGATTCAGATTTAGACCTATCATAAGTCAAGGTTTAAAAAGCATGCAAGATCAGTATTCTGGTCAATGATTTCATGATACTCAAGCCTGAGATAAAGTGAAGGGATAGCCAGTAAATCTAAGGTTTGCCATGAATATCTAAAGTTCATGAGATAGAAGTATCTAAGCATGACTCAGACGTCTGGGAACTGCGCTATCGGTTTCAATTATTTTGTAAAGCAGCGTCTGCATAAGCTCGAGCTTTACGTCTACATGGTCAGGTTGATGCCACAAATTATGCAATTCATGGGGGTCATGCTCAAGATCAAAAAGTTCACCATAATGCTCTGGCCCTCTGTGCCCTGTATAAGTGGTGAGTTTGTAACGCGAAGTAATAAGGGTACGCAATCGTAAGCCCAGATAGTCTTCATCGTTTTCAACCAGGATAGCCTCTTGCACGGTTTTTGCTTCACCTTTTAAAACCCTTAGCTGTGAGCGACCTGCCCAGGCAGGCGCTTGAAGAGGCGCTTCGTTTGAAGCAGCGCCTTCAGGTATAGGGACACCTGCTATATCAAGGATAGTTGGGGCAAAATCAAGCAGACTCATCAGCGCAGTCGTTTGCTGCCGCAAAAACTGACCCCGCCATGACCAGATCATGGGTATACGCAGCAAGCCTTCAAAATGAAAAGGGCCTTTATTTAAAAGCTGGTGATCGCCTAACATGTCACCGTGATCAGACATAAAGACGATGACGGTGTTTTCCCGGAGACCAAGCTCATCAAGTTTGTTTAGCACTCTGCCAATGTGTTTGTCTAACAGAGAAACCATGCCGTAGGTACGAGCAATAAGCTCGAGCCTGTGTTCATATGAAATGTTGGTAGCTTTGCTACGCCCGCTTAGCTGCAAATCTTCCTGATGAATTTGCTTAAAAAAAGGTGCTAGGTCATCAAATTCGCCTTCTCTAAAAACGGGTGGAACAACTTCATCGGGTGAGTAGCTATGTTCCCAGTTCTCAGGTAATTCATAGGGGTGATGCGGGTCAGGGTAAGAAGAAAACAAGAAAAAGGGCTTAGATTTATCAAGCTTGTCTAGGTAATCAAGGGTTTGATTGGCCACGTAGGTAGTGTGGTGCAGACTTTCATCCAGCGGAAACGTGCCGCTTTGCTCTGCGCCACTGGCAACGGGTTTTACCCCTTCACGCTGCAACGTTTGCCAGGCGTCTGGGTGTTCTTGTCTTAGCCAGTTGGCATAGTGACCTTCGGTGAAAGCCCCGTGACCCAGTGTTATATCCACGTGTTCAAAGCCATAATAAGGCGTGGGGATGTCGCTAAGCTGACCGTTTTCCCAAAACGCCCTGACTTCTAGAAAATCTTCAAGGTTAACCTGTTCTTTAGCGTCGTCATTCAGCCAGTAATTGGAAAAGTGAAGTTTCCCTATGGATGCAGTATGGTAGCCCGCATCTTTGAGGGCAGCTGTAAGGGTCGGTAAGTCTTTATCTAAAGGTATGCCATTGGTGCGTACGCCATGACCTCTTGGACTGAGACCAGTAAACATAGTAGCGCGACTGGGCATACACAAAGGGCAATTGACGTAGGCCCTTTGAAAATGTGTGCCACTACCAGCAAGCGTGTCAAGATTCGGGGTTTGAATGACAGGGTTACCATCACAGCCTAAGTGGTCTGCACGCATTTGATCGGTGCAAATGACTAAAAAGTTTGGTTGGTTTTTTGTCATATCAGACCTCCTATATAGTTCAGTGGCAATAGCTAGCCTATTTTGTTAGCTTGACGAAGCTACGCCTTTGTAAAGGGGTATGCAAAAAAGGCTATCGCTTGCAAGTCTTAAGCCATAATGCTAACATTTGCGCAAGCGCTTGCGCAATTTATATGTTTTTGAGACTTTGCTCTTTTTTGCTTTAGGAGTGAAACGTGGCGACATTAAAAGATGTAGCTCAGCTTGCTCAAGTCTCCTTGTCTACGGCATCACGAATATTATCGGCCAGTAGTCACGGTTCAGCACGTTATAGCCAAGAGACCTATAAGCGTGTCATGCAAGCAAGTCAGGAATTAGGTTACCAACCTAATCTTCCCGCTCGAGCCCTGGCATCAGGTCGTACTCACATTATTGCCGTTGTTTACCCCAGAGTTATAAGTACTCCCTTTGCAGCTCCCTTTGTAACCAAGTTGGTGGAACATATTGAAATGCGATGCAGTGAGCTTGGTTTTCACATGCTATTAAGCGCCCCTAAAATAGGCACAAATGGTCCTGAAGAGAGTTACGTCCGACTGATTAATAGCGGCTACTTAGAGGGTGTTATTCTTATTGACAGTTTCAAATTACCTTCACTTCTTAGTCAGACGACCAAACATGGCTTGCCCCTTATTGTCGCAGGGGGTCAGGAGCCAGGATATGCTTCGGTGCAGTTCGATGATCAAGAAGGTAGTTATCTTATTGCCAAACATTTGCTTGATTTGGGTCACAGAAAAGTTGGCATTATTGGCATTCCGGACGAACTAAATCACCGAGCTAGTGTGCGCTTTGAAGGGTTTAGACGTGCTTTTGCCGAACAGTTTCTCAGCATTGAGCACTTAGCTCGCATTGACGGAGATTTTACGAAAGAAAGTGGTGAACAAGCTGCTTATACTTTGCTCAGCCAAGACCCAGATTTAACAGCCCTTATGGCGCTCAACGACCGTATGGCGGCTGGGGCTTACAGGGCAGCTCGAGCCTTAGGACGTAAGATCCCCGAGGATCTAAGTATTACCGGGTTTGATGATTTACCTATTGCCTCGGACCTGACACCTTTGCTAACTACAGTTCACCAACCTATTGATGATCTGGGACAACTCCTGGTCGATAATCTCATTTCCGTTATCAACGGGAAAACCCCTAAACTGGTTACCTTAATGCCAAGCTTAAAAGTACGAGAATCTACAGCTGTACCCAAACTCTTAATGGAGGTGGCACTATGAAAGCCATCATGGTTATGTTTGACTCCCTAAACCGTCATATGCTGCCTAGCTATGGCTGCAACTGGGTTCATGCCCCTAATTTCGCCCGACTTGCGCAAAGAGCAGTCTCTTTTGATAACAGCTATGTTGGCTCGATGCCTTGCATGCCTGCGCGCCGCGAACTACACACCGGGCGCTACAATTTCTTGCACCGTAGCTGGGGACCTTTAGAACCCTTTGATGAATCAATGCCTGAATTGCTAAAAAAAGCTGGGGTATATACCCATTTGGTTACCGATCATCAGCATTATTTTGAAGACGGGGGTGGTACCTACCATACTCGCTATAACAGTTGGGAATTTATGCGGGGTCAAGAGGGAGACACCTGGAAAGGGCAAGTTAAAGACCCAGACATACCTGAAACTGCCAAAAAACAAACGGCAATGCTCCCTTTATGGCGACAAGACTGGGTAAACAGGCAACATTTAAGTAAAGAAGAAGATATGCCCCAAGCCAAAACCTTTGCAGCAGGGCTCGAGTTTATCGATACCAATCATCAAGAAGACCGCTGGTTTTTGCAACTGGAAACCTTTGACCCACATGAACCCTTTTTTACCCAGCAAAAATACAAAGACCTCTACCCTCACGATTATGACGGCAAACAGTTTGATTGGCCAGATTATTCATTTGTGACTCAAACGGAAAAAGAGGTGGCGCACTGCCGTTATGAATACGCAGCATTAGTCAGCATGTGCGATCACTACCTGGGCACCGTTCTAGACAAAATGGACGCCCTGAATATGTGGGATGACACGCTTCTTATCGTTAATACTGATCATGGCTTTTTATTGGGCGAAAAAGACTGGTGGGCCAAGATGGTTCAGCCTATGTATAACGAAGTAGCCCATACCCCGCTGTTTATCTGGGACCCGCGCTTTAAGATTCAAGAAGAAAGACGCAAAGCTTTGGTTCAGACCATTGACCTTGCCCCTACGCTGCTTGACTTTTTTGAGGTGCCCATTCCTAGCACGATGGAAGGTGTTGCGCTCAAACATACTATTGCAAAGGATGAGCCAATACGCGAGGCTGGGCTATTTGGTCTGCATGGCAGTCATGTCAATGTTACCGATGGTCGCTATGTCTATATGAGAGGGCCCGTTCCAAAAAATGAACCCTTGTTTGATTACACCCTTATGCCTACTCGAATGCGAGAGCGCTTTAGCCCTGAAGATTTACAAGGTATTGAGCTGGTAAAACCTTTTGGTTTTAGTCAAAATTGCACTACCATCAAAGCAGCAGGCCATGCTCGCATCAACCCCTATATTTACGGCACCTTACTGTTTGATCTTGAAACCGATCCAGAGCAAGAAAACCCCATCCAAGATACAGAGCTCGAGCGCAAAATGATTGGGCATTTGCTCGACTTAATGCAGAAAAATGATGCCCCCCAAGAACAATATGAGCGCTTGGGTTTACCCTTCAAAGGTGACATAGAAGACAGTCATTTACGCTGTGCTGAAAAAAGAAGCTTTTCTCAAGACCATATTGGCCAAACCCCTATAACCTGGCAGGGCAAAGGCAAAAGTCTTTACTACGGCTTTTTAGGTGCTATGCCTATAGGCATTAGAAGGCAATTTGAGCTTGGCTTCGAGCAAGCTCTTAATACTAAGAAAAAACAAGATTTAAATCAGGAAGATGTGCTCGAGCTTGTTCAGACCATCGTGCCAAAAGAAAATCAGGGCATGATGCACTTTGTTTCGCAATTCGTTTTAGCCAAGGGACTTTAGGAAAAAAAGGAGGTTTTAACTTTTCAGAGTGTTTAGCAAAGACGAAACTTCATTCAAGAACTTAAGGAGAATTCATGAAAAAGCCCATCAACCGTCGACAATTTTTAAAACGTACAGCCGTAGGTGCCCTTGGTTTTACGACCGTTGGCATTATTCGCTCACCCTTTCAAACCCAGTTTTATTCACTGGCTCAAGGTGAGGCCGTCGATCTTACCCTTATGATGGTTGATTACAGCGATCCTGTAAAAACCGCTTTAGAAGATGTCATTATCCCAATGTTTGTCGAGGAAAATCCTGGCTCTTCGGTAACGGTTAATTACAGTGACTGGGCCAGATACAATGAAGAGATGACCACCGCCTTTGCAGCAGGGGTTACCCCCGATGTTTTTCAGGGTGGTGCTGTCTGGTCACCTCAAATGGCAAAGCGCGGCTGGGCCTACGATTTAACTGAGCATATAAAGGCTGATACCGAGTGGAACTGGGCCGATTTTCCAGCAGGCCTACAGGCTGATGTCACTGTCAATGGCGAGATTGTTGGCGTGCCTTATCGGCAGGATTTACGCACCCTCTGGTACCGCAAAGATACGCTTGAAGCTGCAGGGTTTTCAGCGCCACCTAGCAATTGGGATGAGTTTTTAGAAGTTGCCAAAGCAACAACCGTAAAAAATGGTGACCAATTTGAAGTAGAAGGCTATCACTTCTCAGAAACGAGTGCAGGTTGGCAACGCGACTGGCAAGCCTATCTCATCTGGCTAGAGCAAGCGGGTGGTCAATTCTTAAGTGATGATTTAAGCAAATGTATGCTTGATCAGGAACCCGCCCTTAAGGCTTTGCAGTTTATTCATGATCTGATTCATGTACATAAGGTGACATCTTACCCAGGGCTCGAGCCTCAAGGAGACATCCCTGTCATTGTGGCTGGAGACGCTGCCATGCAATTCGGCAATGCCGATATAGAGCGCAATATTACTCTATATGCACCGAATCAGGCTGATCTGGTTTTCCCAACCTTGCCTTTAACAGGTACAATGCAAGCTACCCACTCTTGGGTTAATAAGTTCTTTGTTTCCTCCCAATCAAAAACCCCTGAGCGTGCCTGGGATTTGCTTCGCTTTTTAACGCGTACGGATATCCTAGAAATTTACTCTGCTACAAATAACAATACACCGCCCCGTCAATCGCTACTTGAGGCACCTTATATGAGTGAAAAGCATCGTGAGGTTTTAGCAGCGGCGCCCTACGCTCAAACCTATCCGCAACACCCCAATCTCATTGGGCTTTTTAGACCGGTAGCCGAAGAGCTCGAGCGCGCCTTAACAGGCACCAAAGACCCTGAAAAAGCCTTGCAGGATGCAACAAAACAAGTAAATATCATTTTGGAAGATGGTTAAATTCTAACGCTAAAAAGGGGTGAATAGGCTTTCAAACCTATTCACCCCTTTTTCTAAATGGAGCTTATCTATGGATGTTGTAACACAAACACGTGCCACAAAGCAGCAGAGGAAAAGCCTTGGTCAGCGGCTTTATAAGTTTTACAACAGTCAGACCTTTGTTGCCATTCTCTTTTTGATTGTTCCTGTTGGCTTACTTATTATTTTAAAAATCTATCCTATTTTTTATAATCTTTACCTTAGTTTTACACGCTATGAACTGTTTGAACCTCCAAAGTATGTAGGACTGAAAAATTATCGTTATGTTTTTGAAAACAGTGTTACACGCCAGTCCATTTGGAATACCTTACTCTTCACTATCGAAGCCGTTCCTTTAGGCGCAGCATTGGCACTTATCGTTGCTAAATTGCTTGATGAGAATTTCTACGGTAAAATTATGTACCGTACGCTTTACTATTTACCTGTTATTAGTTCGATTGTGGTTTCAGCTATGATTTTTCGCTGGATCTTCAACCCCCAACAAGGGCTTTTGAATTATTTTATAGGCCTTATAGGCATACCTCCCCAAACCTGGCTAAGTGACCCCAACCTCGCGCTCCCTTCGCTGGTTATGGTGACAATCTGGGGAAGTATTGGTGGCAACATGATTATCTTTTTAGCAGGTCTGCAAGATATTCCCGGTGAAGTTCTTGAGGCTGCCAAAGTAGATGGTGCTAATGCCTTACAGCGATTTACCCACATCACTATTCCCTTGTTACGCCCCGTCATTTTATTTGTGGTTGTTACCTTTACCATCAGTACGTTTAGAAACTTTGGTCTCATTTTTATGCTTACCCAGGGTGGGCCTTTGAACCGCACCAATACCCTTGTTTGGGAGGTCTATATGAGTGTCTTTGGTAATTTACGCCTCGGTCGTGGTGCAGCGCTTTCTATGGTTATGCTGGTTATGGTCTTTATCTTGACCCTTTTGAGTTTCCGAGTATTAAGAGAAAGACAGGGCTGATTATGGCAGTTCAAATGTCTAAAGAAAACCGACTCGTTCGCCATCTTCCTAAAATCTTGACTTATCTTGTGCTTTCTATTGGGGCCTTTGTTATGGTGTTACCGTTTATCTGGATGGTTTTAACCTCGCTAAAAATTGACAGTGAAATTTTTGGTGATTCCCTTAAATGGCTTCCTGGTCAACTAGATTTCAAAAATTACAGGGACGCCTTTGTGCAGACCAATATGGCCAGGCTTTTTGCTAATACCATTTTTGTTACAGTGATTTCTGTTGCCTCTCAGGTTATTTTGGGTGCCATGGCTGGCTACGCTTTTGCTCGCTTACAGTTCAAAGGGAAAAACATTCTTTTTTTTAGTTTGCTAGCTACCATGATGGTACCATTTGAGGTTTTGATTATTCCTGTCTTTTTGTTTGTTCGCGGATTTCCTCTTGCTGGCGGCAATGATGTTTTTGGGCATGGGGGTACCGGGCTATTTAATACCTATGCTGGTCTGATTTTCCCTAATCTCATTTCGGTTTTTAGTATCTTTCTCTTCAGGCAATTCTATCTAAGATTTCCCCACGAAATCGAAGAAGCTGCTATAGTTGATGGTTGTTCAAGAGCAGGTGTCTTCTGGCGTATCTTGCTACCTAACTCAAAACCTGTTATAGCAACCATGGCACTCTTTGCTTTTTTATGGTCCTGGAATGACTTTTTGTGGCCATTGGTTGTGGTTAAAAAAGATGCCCTTAAAACCTTACAACTTGGTCTTAGTCTGTTTAACCAGGAACAAGGAACCCAATGGGCAGAACTTATGGCGGCGTCTACTATAGCGGTTGTACCTGTTATTATTCTTTATCTGACCTTGCAAGGTTTCTTAACCAAGGGGGCGGTAACCAGTGGCATCGACTAGAAATATTTAAGCGAGGCAATAGTTACTAAATCCTTACCGTCTTCACTTTGTACTTTTTAGTGAGGCACAACGCCTTCAGGAATAGGTGTAACGTAAGGTTCGCCTTGTTTTTCTTTACCAAACTCCACCCTGGCTGCTTTTAGTACCTCAGGTTTTAAAAATAAATCAAGGGCAGTTAAGCCTAGCGCCTTAGCAGCAAAGAGCATGCCTTTCATACCAATGCTCGAGCCACTTGAAGCTACTGTTTGCCAGCTATGGGCAGGTGTGCCTAAAGGCCAGCAAGTACTGGTCATTTGCACGGTGGGGCAAATATGACTCACATCACCAACTTCAGTAGAACCTGCCATCCCTGGAGGGTTATTGCTATGTGCCAAAACTCTTTCATTGAGTGCGGTTTTACCGTCTTGGGGGTTATAGTCTTTGGCTCCTGCTTTTAACCAGCCTATGTCAGACTCGAGCGAACCTTGGGGGAAGGTGGCCTGCAAGTCTTTGGCAAATTTATTTTCCTCTTCGCTAAAACTCATAGAGCCTTCAAGACCTTTTAAATGCTCAAACATTAGTTCGGTTAGGGCTTTATTAGGGAGGTAGTCGTAGCACCCCGTTACAAAGTCAATGTCATACGTTGTACTGCTCATGAGCGCAGCGCCTTTAGCGATGTCTAGGACTCGAGCGTAAATCTCATCTACTTGATGACGTTTGGGTGCGCGCACGTAGTACCAGATTTGGGCGTAAGCAGGCACAACATTGGGTGCTTGTCCACCGCTAGTAATGACGCTGTGCATTCTGGCTTCTTGAATCACATGCTCACGTAAATAATTCACGCCAATATCCATGAGTTGCGCACCATCTAAAGCGCTTCGTCCTAAATGAGGTGCGGCAGCAGCATGGGAGGCAGCGCCATAAAAATTGACTTTAAAGGAGTTCATAGCCGTTGATGAGCTATTGATGACCATATTATTTGAGCCAGGATGCCAGGTGATAGCTGCGTCCAGGTCATCAAAAACGCCTGCCCTTGCCATAAAGGTTTTACCGACTAAAGTCTCTTCGGCAGGGCAACCATAAAAGCGAATGGTGCCTTGGATACCTTCATGCTCCATGAGTTCTTTAACGGCGATGGCTGCGCCAAAAGCAGCCGTACCAAAGAGGTTATGACCGCAGCCGTGACCAGGGCCCGCCTTTACGATAGGTTCGCGCGTGGCAGAAACCATCTGAGAAAGACCCGGTAGAGCGTCATATTCTCCTAGTAGCCCAATAATAGGTTTTCCTTCACCCCAGCTGGCAACAAAGGCCGTTGGCATATCGCCAATGGTGCGCTCGAGCTTAAAGCCTGCTTTCTCAAGCTCATTTGCGAGTAGATCAGAGGCAAAGCTTTCCTCTAAGGCAATTTCAGGGTGTTCCCAAATATCTGTAGCCATCTTACTTAAGTCATTAAACTTACGATCAATTTTTTGAGTTAAAACCTCATACTTTGACATTGTGCCCTCCAGGCTGAATGGTTTAGCTGAATAAAGGTGCTTAGGTTTTTAAAAGTCTAACTCAGATTTCAGGCTGAGAAACGTTTCTAAGGGGATTGCCAAGGTTGACTTAGCGTAAATCCAGATTATATCGGTGAAATCATAGGTTGCACTTTCAATGTGTTTTCGATTGCCATTGCAATGAAAGTTAGAATCCAGGGCAAAGAAGAGGTAGGTCGGCATTAGACATTCTCAAATCATTAAACCCTATAGAGTAAGTGGTTTTAAGGGTTCAGATTGAAGCATATAAGCAACTAGCGAGCGAGCCTTAAAAAGGTATTGGCAACGGGCTTAATAACCTCGCTAACAGAGCCATCAGGCCAGCGAATGGTTAAGGTATTTAGAACGGTGTCTTTTGGAAAGCCAAAGTGAATGCGATGGGTATCACCAGATAAATAGCCGGTCATAGTTTTGATTTCACGATAGAGCGTGCCCATGCTTGTTTCAAGGCTAAGTTTTGCTCCGATAGCATTAGGGTTATGACTATCTGACCAGTTGAGTTCAACAATGAGGCTCGAGCCTTCACACAGCTGATTTTCAAAAAGCATGGCGGGGCCGCGCAAATTATTCACAACAATGTCTAAGTCACCATCCTGGTCTAAATCAGCCATACTCATGCCACGCCCACTAAGGTTTGAATCAAGATTCCAGTCTGGTTTGGGTTCAAAATGGGTTCCTGTATTACGGAAGGCAAGATTGGTCTCAACTAGCTCATGTTTTGGTAAATAGCGAAAGATGTTTGCTTCTATCATGCCGTTGACCACGTAAAGGTCTAAAAAACCATCCTGATCAAGGTCGCCAAACTTGCCTGACCAAGCCCAGCCCGTACCTCTTACACCCCACGCATCAGCTTGATTTTGAAATTGCTTTCTGCCTAAAAATTGCAAGACATTTTCTCTTTGCTGAGGGTCACCCTCAGGATTTACCTCGTCTTGGATGCTGTTTAAAAAAGGTGTCCAGAAGCGTATTTCCTCGCTAGCAAAAGGATGCATATCACTGGCAAAGAGTTCAGTTTTGCCATCATTATTGAGATCCCCTGTATCAAAACTCATGGTGCTATGGGTGGTTTGCGTAAAAAGCTGTGTTTCTTTAAACCCTGCCTTAGCCTTTAGCCAGACCCGATCAGGTACGGCAAAATCATTACCTACCAAAATATCTGGTCGGTTATCACCATTTAAATCACTTAACAAAAGGGCGAGGGCTTGAGCTTCGCTCGCGAGCCGCTCTTCGCGAAAGCGACCTCGCTCATTCCAGTAAATATAGACACCTGCATTGCCACTGTTTAAGAACTCATTGCCAAACGCATTTAGGAGGGCGGCGTCATAAGTTGCGCCAACCATGTCTAAATCGCCATCTTGGTCAAGGTCGGCCCAGTTGATGGTGTAAAGGGGTTTAGAAATGTTGGGCAAAAGCTCGAGCGTAAAGTTACCATCTCCTTGATTTTTCCAGAAGTTAGGCGCACTGGTTTGCCGACTCAAAACAATGTCTTGCCAGCCATCTGCGTCCAGATCTAAAATCATAACGGCTCGAGTGTCGCCAATTTCCATTGACTCAGCTTTAAACGACAATCCAGCCTGATTCCACAAAATGGTATTTTTACCCGCCTGATTTGCCAGAACGATGTCGATTAGACCATCATTATTTAAGTCACCCAAAGCAAGACCGCCACCATTAGCTTCAAACATGCGTACGTTTTGCCCACCCGCTACCGTGGTTTCATGCTCGAGCGTGTGAGCTTCAAATTGCCCAGAGCACTGAGATGGTTTTAAAGCTGTTTCGGTCTTTTGCAGCTTAATGGTTTGGGCTTGCGAGGCCGAAAAAATGATAAATAGTAGTCCAAAAAAGTAGGATTTGAGCTGGGTTTTGACCTTTAAAAGACCCATATCGTTCACTCCGAAGGTTTGCTGTGAATGGTCTTATACCAAGCTGAATTGATGATGTAATATTATCATCAATTCCGATCTTTGATCGTACGCTCAATTAAGCTAAGTATTATTGCCCTTACCTTTCAGGCTGGTATTACTATTAAAAAATTGGTCTGTAACAGGTATGGTTACCATTCTAGGGTATCCTAATCCTAAAGCTATTTCCACTAAGGAGACCATTTATGAATCTGCTAGCTGTTTTTGCTCACCCGGATGATGAATCTTTTTCTTGTGGCGGTAGCCTTGCCAAGGCAGCTGCCGAAGGTCATAACGTGCATCTGATATGCGCAACACGTGGTGAAGAAGGCGAGATCATTCACCCCGATATTGACCCAGAGCCCTACCCTAAAGGGGATGCAAGGGGCGTCCTTCGCACCGCTGAACTGGAAACGACCTGCAAAGCTTTGGGCATACATCCGCCGATCTTTTTAGATCATCATGATTCAGGCTTTCCTATTGAAGTGGGTCTTAATAATCCAAGGGCCTTTATGAATCAAGATTTGATAGCGCTCGAGCGTCAACTTTTACCTTTAATAGCTGATTTAAAGCCTGATGTCATGATTAGCTTTGACCCCCACGGGGGCTATCCACATATTGATCACATTACCATTCACCGCGCAGCCATTGCAGCCTTTTGGTCAGCGGGCAGTGTCATGCAACCTGCCCCCAAACGCCTTTATTTTCCTGCCAGGTCGCTTCAAGTTTTGCGCGAAATGAAAGCCAGATCAACGAGCACCACGATGGCCAATGTTGACCCCGAACTCTACGGTGTTTCTGATGATTCATTTGCAGCTATTATTGATGTGAGTTCCTTCGCTGAGCAAAAACGCTCTGCCATCATGGCGCACCGTTCACAGTTTGGTGAAGCGTCAAAGATACAGGCAATGCTTGATAGCCGACCTGATATGCTGAAACAAGAAATTTTTACCCTAGGCGGCTTAAGAGGAAGCTTTCCTGAAATGCCTGTTTCTGATCTCTTTGCAGGTTTATAAGACGAGCTTAAATCCTTATACCAATTCCGTTTATATCCCGAACAGAGTGAGGGCTATAAATGTAATCTTGGATTGTCGAATCAAATACCAAACCCAATCTAATCGAGAAAAACTCGAACAGAGTTTTTTTGAGGTTTTTTCAGGCTTGGTATTAATCTGAACCTTGACTTGTTCTCAGAGCGGGTATGCATGATTCACACTAAGCCCTTAGCGCCCACCCATACCTGTAACGGTGATGCCCTTAATAAACCACTTCTGAGCAAACATGTAGACAATAATGATCGGCAGCATTGCCACGACAGCTGCTGCCATAAGTAATTCCCATTTCACGCTGTACTGCCCTTGAAACGAATTTAAGCCAACAGGAATGGTGCGCATCTCAGGTGAATTCGTCACTACCAGGGGCCACAAAAACTCATTCCAGTTGCCTAAGAAAAGAAAGATTGCCAGTGCTGCTATAGCGGGGCCGCTGTTTGGCATGATGATTTGCCACCAGATGCGAAAAGACGATGCGCCGTCCATCCGTGCAGCGTCATCAAGCTCAACAGGTATGCCGCGAAAGTTTTGCCGCAGTAAAAAGGTGGCAAAAGCTGAAAATGCAGGTGGGAAAATCAAAGCCCAGTAACTGTCATACCAGCCCAGATAACGCACCATAATGAAGTTGGGGATGAGCAGCACGGTAAAAGGAATCATGAGGGTTGCGAGGTAAACCAAAAAGAGGGTCTCTCTCCCCTTAAAGCGTAGTCTGGCAAAGGCAAAAGCAGCCAACGATGAAGTGGTTAGGGTGAGTAAAGTCGTGCTAATGGCTACCATAAAACTATTGAGATAAAAGCGCCCAAAGGGCATAGCTGTGAGGGCCTTTGTGTAGTTTGACCAGTTAAGTTTTTTGGGCAGCCATTGCGGTGGAAAGGTAAAGACTTCTCTGGCTTCTTTTAGTGAGGTGCTGAGCATCCAGATAAAGGGCAGTAGCATAAACAGACTACCTATGATTAAGAAAATATGTAAGAAGATATGCCCCAGGCGTTTACGTTGAGTCATGGCTAATCTCCTGTTTCGTAGTGTACCCAGCGGCGTTGTAAGCGGGTTTGAATCAGGGTAAAGATAAAAATAATGGCAAACAGAATCCAGGCCAGCGCAGTAGCTTTGCCCATGCGACCAAATTCAAAGGCATTTTGATAGATGTACATCACGATGGTTAAGCTGGCTTGTGCAGGGCCGCCACGCGTCATAACAAAGGGTTCGGCAAAAAGTTGAAAAGCGCCAATCATTTGTATAACGACCAAGAAAAAAGTTGTGGCACTCACCATTGGAATGGTGACAAAACGAAAGCGCTGGCTGCCTGTGGCACCGTCAACCTTGGCAGCGTCATAAAGAGATTCGGGTACACCTTGTAAGGCTGCCAAATAAATAACCATAGTAAAGCCGATATTTTTCCAAAGCGTCAAAATAATAACCGCAGGTTTTGCCCAAAAAGAACTGTTGAGCCAATCTGGGGGGGCAATGTGCCAGCCTGTAGCGTCAGCTAGTTGCCAGACCCAGGCATTGGCTACGCCAAAGTCACGGTTTAAAAGCCACTGAAAGACGATAGCCACAGCTACGATATTGGTAATAACAGGCATAAAATAAATAAGTCGGTAAAGCTCGAGCCCCCTAATTCCTTGATTTAGGGCGACCGCCATGACCAAACCCAAAATAAGCTGTAACGGAACGATCGTCACGGCATAATAAAACGTATTGCCTAAAACCTTGCGAAAAACGGCATCCTGAAATAAGAGTTGTTTGTAGTTGTCTACGCCTACAAATTTAGCTGGACTGATTAAGTTCCAGTCAAAAAAACTGAGGGCAAAAGCGCCGATAATCGGGATAAGTACAAAGAAGGCAAAACCAATCAAACTGGGTAGTAAAAACAAATAGGCTTCGTTTTGTTGGCCAGGTCGCCATTTTCCAAATCTAAAGCCTTTGTTTGAAGGGGTACCACTTGATTTTGAGGATGCTGCTGACATAAGAATAAAAGAAGAGTAGGGCTAGCCCTACTCTTTTATGGGGAAAGTTACTTGGGGTAGCCGTTTTGCGACAAGAAAGCATCTACATCTGTGCAGAGTTTTGGCAAAACATCTTCTGGGCTAGCCTCACCTGACCAGATACTTTGTAAAGCTGGGCTAATGATAGAACCACTTAACTCGTTCCACTCAGGGAAGAAGCCAGCACGTCCAACTTTAGCGTTATCCCCTTCGATGATAAATGCCATGCGGTTAGCAGGTGTGTCTGAAGCTGCCATAAAGGCAGGCGATTCAGCAGTTGACTTAAGCGCCGGCAAAATCTCACCAGAAGCGGTATAAATAGCTTGACCACCATCCGTGCTTTGTAGCCAGCTTAAGAATGTCCAGGCAGAGTCTTTGTCATCACTAAAGCTGCTCATGGTCCAGGCGGCACCTGCGGCACTGGCAGAGCGCTGACCATCCGCTGGAATGGGCACAACGGCAACGTCATAATTCATGTCGGCTGCATTAAAGGCAGAAATGCGGCTGGCATTTTGAATAATCATGGCGGCCTGTCCGCTTTGGAAGACGGCTGCATCGCCACCTGCTTGGCCTAAATTAGCATCACGGATAGCGTAGTTTTTATTCATCATATTGGCAAAGAAGGTAATGGCGCCCATGGCAGCTGGGTCAGCCAGAGTACAGTGGCTGGGGTTACGCATATCATCAAGAATGCTGCCTTTGTTTTGACCCACCCAAAGCTGATACTTGCCACCTTCCATGCCTAAGGCGTAGCGGTTGACCCGACCACTGCTACTGACATCGGTGAGTTTTTCCGCGGCGGCTGTTAGATCATCCCAGGTCCAGGTATCATCGGGGTAACTTACGCCTACTTCGTCAAAAATGTCTTTATTGTAATAGAGTACTTCTAGGCCAATATCACGGGGGAAACCATAAACATGACCGTCATACATGCCGTAGTCAAGCAGACCGGGCCAGTAATCATTGGTTGGATAGTTTGAAGCAGCGATATAAGGATCAAGATTCTCTAAAACCCCATCGGCTGCGTAGTTTACGACAGGTGACAAAAACATAACATCAGGAATAACCGAGGCGTCACCCGCGGCCCATAGCGTTTGTATTTTGGTAAAATAATCACCCCAGGGTTGTGACCATATTTCAACGTTTATATCAGGGTGAGAAGCCATAAAGGCGTCGGCGACTTTTTGATGCGTGACAATTTCTTCTGGGCTACCCCACATGGCCCAGGTAACCGTTTTTTGGGCAAATGAAAAACTAAAAACAAATGAGAAAACCAGGGCTGCGACTAAAGACCAACGTTTCATATCTAGAACCTCCCGAAAGTAGATGAAATGCCAATAGGTACAGTTTTCATAAAGTTTTCTTGTGGTATCACCTCCTGAACTCAGGAATTGTTTACCTACAGATGGAATAAGGTAAGACTTAGTAAATAACTATACACCACTTCTAGACCATTAAATTGTTTTAGACCCTGCAATAAATACAACTGCTTAGGTTTGAAAAAAGGCTTAGGTAGAAGGCGTTTCTTTAAGCTTAGCGTGAATACGGAGGCTTATGACGATTTGGGCACGCTCGAGCGTAACAATTAAGACAATTACCTTGGCATTGCCAGCATCCATAAAACAT
>JAHEBB010000383.1 GCA_024642575.1 Trueperaceae bacterium
TATTCGTATGGAGAAATTTCGCCCTTTGATAATGGTTACTGTGACTTGCACAATCAAACCATGACCCTAACGGTTTTATACGAACAGTAAAGTAAAATGACGCAGCCCAGCCACGCACTACTTAAGAGGCAGCTCAAGAAGCTCGCTCTTGACTCAGAAACGCCGCCAAATCAAGAGGTTTGGCAAGCCTTTTTGGCAAGGGTAAATGATGCCTACCTTGAAGAAGATAAAGGACGTTATTTGCTCGAGCGCTCCTTAAACTTATCGTCTCAAGAAATGCGCGAACTCAATGAAAGCTTGCAATACTCGGCGCAAAGTTTAGCAGATGATAAAGCCAAGCTCGAGCGCTGGCAAATCTTTCATCAACAAATTATTGATTTTGTGGCTGATCTGCTTTATCAGGGGTTTGAAAATGATTTTTATAAGCGCCTTTTAAGCTATGCCCTAAAGACCTTTAGTCAGGCTCAGGCAGGTAGCATCATGGTGCGCTCGAGCGAAGGCAAGTTTCGTTTTGTCGCATCTGAAGGTTTTGATTTGGGTCAGCTTCAAGACATCGAACTTAGTGACTCCGAGCTGTTAATCAGCCCCGATATGAACCCGCAACTTGTGCATCGGGATACGCAGGTTTACGATGGTGTACTAACTGACACAAACAGGCAAGCCCTTTTGCAAAGAGGCCGCTTGACCGAAATAAAAGCCACCTTGTTTATTCCTGTTTTGTTTGAAGACCAACTCATAGCGGTTTTAAACCTGGATAGCTTTAAGGAAAGTTGTTCACTTGACCCCGACGCTGAAGCAATGGCTAAAGTATTTGCCGCGCAGATGGCAGTTCTGTTGCAGCGCTATAAATTGTCAGATGAATTAGCGGTAAGTAATCAAAGGCTCGAGCGCCTTGCTAATTATGACGTTCTAACAGGCTTACCAAACCGCGCTCATTTTTATAAACAGCTAAATGAGGCCATCAAAATAGCGACAAATACTCAAGGATTAGCGCTGCTTTTTATTGATCTTGATGGCTTTAAACTGATTAATGATTCCCTGGGTCACGCCGCTGGAGATCAATTACTGGCTCAAGCTGCACAGCGTCTACAAAGCTGTGTTCGCCGCTCTGATATGGTCGCGAGACTAGGAGGGGACGAGTTTACCATCATCCTTGAAAACCTTGACTCTCAAGCAGCAGCTTTAAGAATTGCCGGTAAGGTTTTAAAAGGCCTATCACAACCTTTTCCTATTTTTGGACAGGAATATAAAGTAACAGCAAGCATTGGGATTGCTTATTATCCTTACCATGCCAGAGATGCCGAGTCGCTGGTAAAATTGGCTGATATTGCCATGTATCAGGCTAAAAACCTGGGCAAAAATCGCTTCTTTTTATTTTCGGATGAATTAGACCGCAATGTTACCGATAAAATGCAGCTTCTTGGCGATATGCGAGAAGCACTGAAAGAGGATGGTTTTGAGCTTTATTATCAGCCTCGCATCAACCTTAAAACGGGTGAAGTGACCAGCGCCGAAGCTTTATTACGCTGGCAGCACCCGACAAGAGGGTTTGTTTCACCTGCGCTTTTTATCCCTTTAGCAGAAGAAAGTGGCATGATTCATGCGCTTGGTGACTGGGTTCTTAATAACGTCTGTGCGCAAATTAAAAAATGGCGTTTGCAAGGTATAAACCTAAGACTTGCTGCCAATGTCTCAGTTCACGAACTTCAAGAGAATAGTTTTGTGCAAAAGGTCTTTGCTTTGCTAAATGAGTATCAAATTCCCGCGGCATCGCTCGAGCTTGAAATTACCGAAAGTGCTGCCATGTTTAATGTTGAGCTTAATATTCATAAGCTCGAGCAATTGGCAGCTAAGGGTGTGTCGTTAGCCATTGATGATTTTGGTACAGCCTACTCATCTTTAAATTATTTGAAGCGTTTGCCAGTTCATAGTCTCAAAATTGACCGCAGCTTTATTAAGGATATTGATGAGATGGATTCGGTAAATTGTGCCATTGTTCGTTCGGTGATTGCTCTGGCAAATGCCATGGATCTTGAAGTTGTTGCTGAAGGGGTGGAAACGGCCGAGCAGCTCGACTTCCTTAAAGCTCAAGACTGTGATGAAGCCCAAGGTTACTTCTTTAGCCGCCCCGTGCCAGTTGCGCAGCTAGAAGCCTATCTGAATAAGTCAGAACTTGTTCAAATGGATAAAGCGTAAGCTGTTTCTAGGTTTTTCCAATCTGCATATAGAACAATAGGGGGGTGGCAAGGTCATTTGTTTACCGCGAATTAAGCTCCAATGTCATTGACTTTTGTGCCCTCTTACGCCTGGAAGGGTTTTTGATTGGCCCTGCCGAAGTGCAGGATGCTCTCAAGGCTCTGTTACATACGAATTTGCAACATCAAGATGAGGTTAAACATAGCTTAAGTATGGTGCTGTGCTCGAGCCAGTCCCAGCTTGCAATCTTTGACGTTATGTTTCGTGCCTATTTTTTACCTGCACCCAGTAAAGAGCGTCCCCCAGAATCTCAGGCAAAAGCTACCGAAGGTGGGGGCGAGGAGAGTAAAGAAGCACCTCAAGTTCGTAAAAAACAAGCTCATCGACCTAAGGAAGCAACGAGCCTCGTAGCCAGTGAAGCAGGAACCGTTCAAGACTCGAGCGATGAAGATGCAGAAGCAGGAAGCCCAATCAGTTTAAAAGCCTTTTTTAGCCCTTTTGCCAGTAAGTTTCAAGAGGATCTTGTGCTTAGCTCAGAAGATAAAGATACGATGACAGAAGCGGCCAGATTGCTGGTCAATAAGGTGCGACTTGGTAAGACCCGTCGCTGGAGGGCCATGACGCATGGCCCCAGATTTCATTTTCGCAGAACTTTGAGGAAAGCTTTGACGACAGGCGGGGAAGCCTTAAAGCCTGCCTGGTTAGGTCATCCCCCAAGAAAGCCTCACTTCGTTTTGCTTTTAGACAGCAGTCGCTCGATGAGTAGCTATAGTGAGCGCCTCTTGCAATTTGCCAGAGCATTGTCGCAAAGATCTTCTCGTGTTGAAGTTTATTTATTTTCTACCTCTCTTAAACGAATTAGTAAAGAGGTGCGAAGGGCAAGACAAGCGACTGGTTTATCCATATCTGACTTAGGCGAAGCTTACGGCGGTGGAACCAAAATTGGTCATGCCCTAACAGATTTCGTAAGACGATATGGGCAGGGAAACTTAAACCCCGATACCCTCGTCCTGATTGCTAGTGATGGACTGGATACGGGTAAGCCAGAACTACTTGCTAGAGCCATGAGAGAAATGCATCGGCGAAGTGGCGGGGTAGTCTGGTTGAACCCCCTGATTGATACCCCAGGTTACCAGCCAACAGCAGCTGGTATGCAGGCAGCCTTGCCTTATATAGATACCTTTTGTACTGTTAAGGATGCGCTGTCTTTTGAGCGCTTAAGCTCTCAGGTAAAACTGAGGCGCTAAACAAGATAGAGTGAAACCAAAATGTACCAATGAATATGAGGTGTTTCGTTTGAAATGCAACCTCATCTGTTATGTCAGTAAACGTTGAAATATGAGGGAAAGGTTGTCACGTAGAATCATATTGAAATGATCCCAAAACCCTAGTGCCAGACCCTTAAAAACTTCATTTTGCCGTTTTCTTTTTCGACAATTGCAACCAGGTCGCCATCTTTGCTTACAAGGGTTGCACGGTCTTTATAGTTTAGATTTAGCCGCTGACCCTGTCTGACTCGAGCGACTTCTTCATCACTCAAACGAATTTTGCTATAAGGAATGGCGTCTACCGCTGAATTTCCTTGTGCCTCGGGTATAGTCTCGAGATCTATAGCCTGTTCAAGACCATTGCTGCCAGCCCTTGTTCTCACCAAACCACTCAAATGCGCTGGCAAACCAAGGGCAAGCCCTAAATCCCTGGCAAATGCGCGAATATAGGTGCCAGCCTTGACCCTCAAATACAACAGGGCTGTTGGGTAATCTCCAAGTGTTTCAGGTAAGGTCGCGCATATTCCAGAAGGATTTGGATACCAACCGTAATCATTAGGGGAGAGGCTAAAGCAAGTTGGCAGGTCATCACGTTTTGGTGCAAAACCTAAAACCTCTATCTGATGATATTTTGCAGGTCTGGGAGCAAGCTCGAGCGTTTCACCTTTTCTAGCTGCCTCATAGCCTTTGACACCCCCAAGCTTTATGGCAGAGTATTGTGGGGGTAATTGCTTGTTAAGTTTTAAAAAGGGTAAAAGGGCAGGGGCAAGATCCTCTTTTTGAAGATGGCTAGCGTCAGCACTTTCCGTTATGGCACCTTCGGCATCAAGGGTATCTGTAGCCACACCGAAAGAAACCCAGGCAAGATAATGCTTATCAGACTCGGTTAAAAAGCTTGAAAGCTTGGTTGCTTCTTCGGTCAGAATGACCAAAACACCCGTTGCTAAAGGGTCAAGCGTACCTGCATGACCAACCTTTTTGGTATTTAAAAGCTTACGGGTTTTGGCAACGACATCATGAGAGGTGAGACCTAGAGGTTTGTTGATAACGTATATGGGCATTGGGCGTTATTGTTGCATACTTGCCAATTTGAAAAAAGATTCCAAGGTTTTTAAAAGCTCATTCAGTTTTGTTAATGCTTGTTGGGAAAGTAATGCGCGTACGTTTTTTCTGCAAAGCTCTTATTTCTAGAAACCCCTGCAAGTTAATAATAAAGTGCGCCACTATTCCAGGAATAAGGCTGCCACTATAAAGCGTAGCAAAGCCAAAAACCAAACCTGCAAATGCGGTAAAAACGGTGTAAGACCATGCCTTTTTGGGTGCAGGGTGCATGAGCCCAAAGAGAATTGCCTGACCCCAGACAGTGACAAGCGGCATAAGCGCGCCTCTAAAAAAGAGCTCTTCAGAAATAGCTGATAGAGCCGCTAAGCCAAAAGCAAAAACCAAACTGATTTTAAAATGCCCAAGACTACGCTCGAGCAGTTTTGAGGCGTGTCTGAATGAAGCAAGGTATTTTTCTAATAAGTGGGCGCTTCCGAGTAGTCCTCCTATGACTAAGGCAGCGACCATGAGCATGCCAAAAAAACCCATTTTAGGACTGTAAGGAATAGGTCTAAAGTAAAGCCAGATAAGAGCGATAAGGCCAAGGGCGGTACTTGGTAAAAAGATTAAATAGCGTTTCAACGCGCAAAAATACTAATGATGCTATGACCCGTTATGAGCTCGAGCCCGGTAACCAGTAGCATGAAGTATATGAAATAGGTAAAACCTTTTTGACTGACACG
>JAHEBB010000384.1 GCA_024642575.1 Trueperaceae bacterium
TTGGAGAGACGTTTTTCGTGAATAGACCAACCGAATTGGGTTTTAAGTCTTTAGGGTTTGAATAATCTTTGAAAACGAAGCTTAGGCTTAAAATAATAGCCCCTAAGCCTAAAAATATGAAACCTGGTTTGCCTAGCTTTACCGAAACCGCCATAGTTCGCCCCTTAACTTAGTGCTGACACAAGCAGTAAATTAAATTGAAATTCTGGGTTCTTTGGCATTACTTAAGAAATCTCACTAAATAATGTATGTGTCCTTGCCCAACCACCTTAAAATTATGCTGAAGCTCAATGAGATTCGTGTGCTTTTGATGCAAATTATCAGCAGTGTTTGAAAGGTCACCAAAAAAGCCTGACTCTAAAGCCAGGCAAATAAAGCGGTCATACAAAATTAGATTAATCCACCTTTTTAGCGAAAAATCCCCTAGGGCGTTGGTTCATCTTATTTTCCGCCAGAAGTAGGCCTAACTTAATTAGGCTCGAGTTCTCAATAGAAATGAACTATGACCAAGTGAAAAAGGCAGGCGCAAACCTATAAGCCTTATCTTGCCTCAAAATTCGCCCTACGCCTGGCCAGGCAAAGTGGTAGCCAACCACCAATAAGTCATCAGCTACCGAACGGTCAAACAGGGTTGCTCTCGTTTTTACGACCAGCTCTTTATCAGCATCAAACCCTAAAAAATGCTCAGGGTACATAAGGGAAAGAAGATAGTGACCACCGGCGTCACCGTAGTGCATCACTTGTTGTCCCTCAGCATCTATCAGAACGGATAAATGCCCTGGCGTATGTCCTGGCGTTAGAACTGCAGAAAGCCCTGGCACTATCTCATCGCCATCGTTGATCAAGCTAAAACGATCTTTTAACGGGATAAGTACATTTTGAATGAAAGGAGGTGCCTCACTCATGCCTGTCCAAAACTTAAACTCAGCTTCCCCCATAATGAGTTGAGCATTGCCAAAGACCTCAGCACCCTTTGACATCAGCCCTTGAATATGATCTGGATGAGCGTGCGTTATGAACACTGTATCGATATCTTCAGGCTTATAACCAGCATTTGCCATATGCGCTACTGTTTGACCTGTTGTATCGCCACCACCCAAACCCGTATCGATAAGAATGACGTTTTTCCCGGTATCAACTAACATGGGGTTAAAGTTATTAATAAACGGTTCAATAGGTGCCCCGTAGCGAGCTAAGGTTGCTGAAAATTCATCCTGACGACCCTCATTTGCACCCCAGTTAGGGAAAGCACTACCCCCAACACTTTGCCCATCACTTAAAATGACAAAGGTCGTGTCTCCTTGTTTAAAACGGTAAAAGCCTGCGCCATTGGGTACGCTAGCCATATCTTGCGCCTTTGCCTGAAAACCAAGCGACTGACTTGCCGCCAGCAGGCTTGTAGCTCCTGCCAACTTGACAAAGTTTCTGCGATTTAGACGTTTTACTTTATCCATCTTTCATCCTTTCCCTTCGGTATTTAAACCAAGAATAAAAACTCTAGCAGAATAAAAAAACAACTAGACTTACACTTGGTCTAATAAAAGGTATGCAGACAAGGCAAAAATGGATGCTTGTAGTAAATTAATTTAAGGAATCTCTAAAGGTTGGGTCCGATAGGTTAAAAGTATAAACGGATCTCTCTAAAAATGGAACCATACTTTTTGCATTATAGTCTTTCCAAAATTTATTAAGAATAATTAATGGCGTTTTTTACTGACCCTTAGCTATGGATTCCAGCCTCCCCCAGCCTTCGCTGGGGCTAAAGGCGGAATGACGAATGAATAAACATTACAAAGGAAACAGCGACCTTTATCATTAAACTTTAGATTCACTGTAGTTAAAACTGATACTTGAGGGCTTCCATCAGCTCATTGACTATAGCTTCAGTATCACCACGTTCAGAAGCCGTTGTTACATGATCTCGTATATGACTGCGCAAAACTTTATCATTCACTTTAGCAAGTGCACCTTGAACCGCTTTGACTTGTTTGAGCACATCAACACAGTAAACCTCAGGATCTTCTAGCATACGTAAAATGCCTTCAAGATGCCCCTTGGCGCTTTTTAGGCGCAAGGCGGCATCTTGGCGAGTTGCATCATCTAGGTGTAGACAGTTTATGTCGTGGGTGTGGGCCTCTGTCATGAATACTAGGCAATAGCGCTAGCGCTATATCCTTCTTCTTCGATGGCGGCAATGAGTTTATCTAGCTCAACTTGACCATCGATTTTAGCAATGCCTGAACCCAAATCAACTCTTACGTCTTGGCTGCCTTCAACAGACTCGAGCGCTTCCTTAACACTTTTAACACAGTGATTACAGGTCATTCCTTTTACTTTTAAAGCAACCATGATTTACCTCCATTGACGAAACGATGTTCGTTTGCTAAGGTAATGGTAGCACCCCAGGGGGGGAGGGGTCAAGTAGTTGGCTAAACGTTTAAACTTTGGCTCGAGCTAGAGCCATGAATGAAAGTAAAGAGGCTTTTATGAGTATGCAATTGCAAGACAAAGCAGAAGCCAAACATTTGGACATTGCTGTTCAAGGCATGGACTGTGCCAATTGTTCAGCAAAAATTGAGCGCAATCTTAATAAGCTCGAGGGCGTTGAGGCTTCGGTTAACTTGGCTACCGAGCGTGCTAGCATTTTCTTTGATCCGAGCAAAATTGCTACCAAAGAGGTTCTGGCAAGTATTGCCAAAAGTGGGTACACACCTGTTACTGATACGCTTACACTAGCAATTGAGGGTATGACCTGTGCCAATTGTGTGCAGCGCATTGAATCTAAGCTTGGAAAGTTGGGGGGTGTGCTCGAGGCTAGTGTAAATCTGGCGACTGAGCAAGCTAGAGTCACGTATCTGCCTGCTAGCGTAAACCTTAAAACGATCAAAGAAACAGTGGTTAAAGCTGGCTACGGTGCCGAAGAATTAGAGCTTCACTCAAAAAATATTGAAAATGCAAAAAAAGAACATGAAGATGATCTGCGGCGTGCTGCCATTACGGCTTCGCTTTTAGCTGCACCGCTGTTTTTACTCGAGATGATTCCTATGCTTTTTCCAGGCGGTATGATGCTGCGAGACACTATAATCCCTCACTCCGTTATGCTGGGTCTGGGTTTTGTGCTGGCTACTTTGGTTATGTTCTGGCCAGGCTGGCGTTTTCAGAAATTAGGTTGGCAAGCGCTGTTGCAAGGAAGCCCTGATATGAATAGTCTGGTCATGTTGGGCTCGAGCGCAGCTTATCTTTACTCGGTGGTTGCTACCTTTGCTCCCGCGCTTTTACCCGAAGGCACCCGCAGTGCTTACTACGAAGCTGCAGCCATGATTGTGGCACTTATTTTACTAGGACGATGGCTCGAGGCGAGAAGTAAAGGCAGAGCCGGGGATGCCATTAAAAAACTGTTAAGTTTGCAAGCCAAAACCGCCAGGGTCAAAAGGGGAGAGGCTTACACTGAAATTGACATTGATGAAGTGATTGTAGGCGATTTGATTCAGGTACGCCCCGGTGAAAAAATCCCCCTAGATGGTGTCTTGATTTCAGGTCAGTCTTACATAGACGCCTCGATGATTACGGGTGAACCTGTACCTGTTTTGAAAACGGTAGATGATAGCGTGGTCGGCGGTACAGTGAATACCACAGGTAGCTTCACGTTCAAAGTTAGCAAAGTTGGCGCTGAAACCACACTGGCGCAAATCATTAAAATGGTAGAAGATGCCCAAGGATCAAAAGCCCCCATTCAGGCCATTGCTGACCGAGTGGTTGCTATTTTTGTGCCCGTCATTTTAGGACTATCGCTGCTTACTTTTATCCTCTGGTTAGTGCTCGGCCCTTCGCCAGCTCTGAATTATGCTTTGGTGAATGCCGTGGCGGTATTACTCATTGCCTGCCCTTGCGCTATGGGTTTAGCCACGCCAATTAGCATTATGGTGGGTAGTGCCAAAGCAGCAGAAATTGGTACTTTGTTTCGTACCGGCGAAGCTTTACAAACCCTAAAAAATAGCACGATGATTGCATTTGATAAAACAGGCACACTCACCAAAGGCAAGCCTGAACTCACCGACTTACAGATTTTAAATGACCAAAATGAAAATGATGTTTTGGCCTTGATTGCTAGCAGTGAAAGTGCCAGTGAGCATCCCATTGCTAGAGCTATTGTCGAAGCGGCAGAAAAACGCGGGCTCGAGCTTAGCGAACCTGAATCTTTTGAAGCCCTTCCAGGTTTTGGTCTTAGGGCCGTTGTAAATGGCAAAAGGCTCGAGGTTGGGGCAGATCGTTATATGGCGAAACTTGGTATCGAAGTTCCTGATCATCATTTGTCTGAAGAAGGCAAAACGCCGCTCTTTGCTGCCATTGATGGTGAACTGGTAGCCGTTTTAGGGGTGGCTGATAGCCTCAAAGAGGGTAGCCGTGAAACCATAAATACCCTGCATGAGCAAGGCTTAAAAGTTGCCATGATTACAGGGGATAATCGCCGCACAGCCGATGCGATTGCCAAAGAATTAGGGATTGATACCGTGCTTGCTGAAGTTTTACCCGGAGGTAAAGTTGACGCCATTAAGCAATTACAAAAAGAGCACAAAGTGGCCTTTGTTGGAGATGGTATCAATGACGCCCCTGCTCTGGCACAAGCCGATGTTGGTTTGGCTATAGGTACCGGTACGGATATTGCCATAGAAGCTGCTGATGTCATTTTGATGAGTGGGGATTTACGTGGCGTGCCCAATGCGCTGGCTTTATCAAGGGCTACCTTAAATAACATTAAACAGAATCTTTTCTGGGCTTTCGTATATAATACTGTGCTCATTCCAGTCGCAGCGGGCATCCTTTACCCGAAATTTGGCATCTTGCTTTCGCCAATTCTGGCAGCTGCAGCGATGGGTTTAAGTGATCTCTTTGTAATAGGCAATGCCATGAGACTTCGCAGCTTTAAACCTCCAATGAAAGAATCACGAGAAACTGCAAGGTTGGAGACCGTTCTGGCTGGTTAATTGCGTGCTTCGCTAAGGTGATAAAGTCGTTTATGGTTAAGACTGGCGGAATGATGCTGATACTTTTTGCTGCAAGTTTTGTAGCCTCCCAAACCCAAAGAACGCTCGAGCCTTGTCCAGATAGCCCCAACTGTATTTCAAGTCAGGCTGACCCAAGTGATAAAACGCATTATTTGGCACCTTTTGCTTACGCTAGGTCAGAGCAGGAGGCGCTCGAGCTTGC
>JAHEBB010000041.1 GCA_024642575.1 Trueperaceae bacterium
GAAAGCTATCGCCTAAAACTGCACGGAATTAAGGACTTTAGCAAATACTGAGGGAGAAATGCAAGAGGTGCCACCAAGGTAAAATGATGAGACCTTTCAAGATGAGCCTCAGACTTTGGCAGTAAAGAAAAGTGTTTAACCTTTAGCTTATAAGTGCCTGCGTCTCACCCAAGGGCTCGAGCCCTAACTCTTGTTCCAATTGTTCAGCAAATTTCTGGTAACGCTGCCTGGCCTCGCGTTTGCGTCCGCGCCTAATAAGGAGTTTTAAAAGTTGCTGCAAGGATTCCTCATGTAAAGGCTCCAGCTCGAGCACCCGTGTCAGATAGGGTGCGTCAGCTAAGCTCTCACTCTCCGAATTTGCAAATAGTTCCACGACTTCCTCTCTTAAGCTTTCGCGCAGCTCAATGGCAGGTAGCAAATCTATTCCTGGGGCAAGGGGTTCTTTGTAAAGCTGATAGACCTTTTCTCTATTGCCCTGATCAAGGGCGTCTCTTAACGCCTGATAGTCAGAGTTAACGCGCTCTAAACCACTTTCAAACAAATAGGTCGTTAGGCCCCAAGGTTCTATAGCCTTGCGAAGCAAATTGAGCTGTACATTTAGATTGTTACGCTGTTTTTTGGTATCGACATCAGGCCATAGGGCCTCGGCAATTTCATCTCTGGAAAGTCCAAGACCTAGTAAAGCCATGATCTGTTTTTGGCGGTCAGCCAGCTCGAGCGGAGTGTCCAACAAGAAAACGGAAACCTCGCCAAATAAGCGCAGTTCTAAATCTGGAATTTCAGCATGCCTACGCTCTATAGCTTCAGTCCAATGAGAAGCTAAAACCTGAGCGATAGGATAATGATCGGCAAGTTCGGGTCGTTTGGGTAAGCTAGTTATGGGGATGAAGCCTGGTAAAAGCCTTGTGGCTGCGGTGGTATGAGCAAGAAAGGCTTGCAGGTAGGTTTCATCGCTGGTAATGAGAAAACGTGAGGCGTCAAGATAAAGACGTTCGGCACGATCTTCGTGCTCATCAAAACCTGCTAGTAGGGTCAAAGCTTCCTCAGTCTTGCCCTGAGCAGCTAGTACCTGCGCGTAAGCAGAGCTAGAAAAGGCAGCTTTGGAACTTGCTTCAAAGCTGTAAAGAGCCAGCTCGAGCTTATTCAGGGTCAATTCTTGTAAAATCTTGTAACTGCTTACCATGTCAGATACATAAGGGTTACTAAAGGCTCGAGCCGTTTTGCTTAATTCACTTAAAAGATTTGTGTCATTGTCCAAGAAAGCTAAGGCTGCCCTAACCTCGGTGGCAATAGCAGGATTTATACTTTCCTGATTAGCACGGTTTAAAAAGTAACGCGTTTGCTCTAAATCGCCTAGCCACCAGTAAAACATGGCTAAATCGCGGCATTGCCCCAGTGCTTGAACAGGGTAGAGCGCTTCTGATCGCTCTAAAGTGCTACGTTGTGTTTGTAAGCGAAAGTCAAAATCGCCCTTAAGATGCCAGCGAAAAAGCGCCAGGTTGATTTCAGAACCCAGCCTGAACTGACTGTCTAGCGGGTAATAGCTTAGAGCACGCTCGGCGGTTTCTATGGCAGCTTGGTAGTTACCTGCATAGGCATGAATCAGGGCAGCATTGCCCAGAAAGAGCCCCGCGAGGTCGGCATCGACATGGTCAAGCAGGGTTTCTGCCTGGGCAATAAGGTCATTGCCTCTGGCATTATCTAACATGCCAAGAGGCATGCAGAGATGCCGCATAATATTGAGTTTGTCTGCATCCCTTAAGTCCTGACTTGTTAAAGCCAGCTCGAGCCTTTTTACTGCTGCCTCAACATTGCCCAGACGCCCCTGCGCTGCGCCTATAACCCAATCACGGTGGGGGCTGGCTAAGCCTTTAATTTGGGTGTCCCATTGAACGAGCTTTAAAGGCGCAGTTTTCCAGAGTTCGGCCTCGCTTGCTTCAAGAATACGCACCAGGTTTTCAAAGTCTTGCGTTTTTGCATAGGCTTCACCCTGCAAGACTAAGGGCAAACGCGCCGCCTCTTGCCTAAGCCTCTGGGCAATATCATGTTCAAAACGCTCAAATGCAATATCAGCAATAAAAGGGTGAAGCCTTACGGACGACTCGAGCCTTTGCACAAAGCCTTTTTGAATCAGGGCTTCGGTAGACTCATTTTGGGCAGACTCAGGCAAATAGGGTAGGGCTGCCAGAAAAAGAAGCTCTTGCCAGGCTCGAGCGTTTAGACTTGCCTGAATACCTGCCAAAAGAGAACTGGCATCAGGCTGGCTACCTGTTAAAGCTGCAATATGTAAAGGCAAAGACCATCCTAAAGATGAACTGTGCAATGAAGCTGCTAAGGTCTTATCCCCTGTCAAAACTTCGGTTTCAGTGAGGGTAAAAGCTAGATCACTAGCATCAAAGTGGCTTGCCTGTCCTGAGCTTAAGCGTTTCTTGAGCTGGTCACTCTCTAAAGGTTTGCGGCTGGCTAAAAGTAGCAGACCATTAAGCTCTTCAAGTAAAAAATCAAGCTCAACCCCTTCTTCTAAATCTTCAAGAACAAGCAGGCTTGCTTCTTCCCATAAGCGTTCGCGAAGGAGCTTAGCTGGACTATCCGCAGCTAGGCCTAAGGCGCTTGCTAATAGGGGCCCAATTGCCTGATTTGCCACTTGTGCTAACCAGATAATGCGCCAGCCTTCTTTTTCCAGGTCGGCTGCCCACTGCGCTGCCAGTACACTTTTGCCGTAGCCATAAGGCGCTTCCAGGTATACGACATGCCCAATATCATCAGGAAATTGCTCGAGCAAACGGTTCCTTTTTACATAAATATTGCCAAGTTGAGGCCGTAAACTTAGTCTTTCACTACTTATCCCTAAGTAATGATCAATAAAGCGTTTAAGCTGGTTTTCAACAACACCCCTAAAAGGATTGTTATCGCCAAATTCGAGTCTGCGCCAATTGCCGTCAAGACTGGCTAGCTGAGTATCAAGCAGTTCTTTTTGTTCTAATCTTTTTAAAACCTCGTTGCGCTTGGCTAAATCTAGTTTAACGGCATCGGTTTTGCGAAGCAGGATTTTTCCACTCGAGCCTTGTTTGCTTGCTAGAGAGGGGTTTGCCTCTGTCCAAACGATAGCTAGCGTCAGGTCAGCTTTTGCAGAAATGTCGAGCGAAGCCAAAATTTCGACCTTACCTTCGTAGTATTTGTTGAGGTCTGGCATGATCTGGAGCAACTCTTTTCGCTCGAGCGCGACATCTTCGGTTGCCAAAATTAAAATGCTTAGCTGTTTCACTACCAAGGTTTCCTATCTTTAAGAATAGTATCTTTGACCATGCTACACATTCGCCAATCGGGCAAGCGCCATGGCTCGCAGGCTAGCATCTGCTATGAAATCAGCGCTGCGTTTTGCTTCACTAAGATCGGGGTCATTTAAAGGAGACATTTCTGCTAAAGCAATATAGGCCATGGTTCGTTTAAACGCATCATCGACTTTTCTTATACTTCGTCTGAGACTTTGCAAGGTAGCAGGTAAAACTCTGCCAGGAAGTTGGCGCGCTACGCCTAAAAGTAAGAGCTGAGCATCATCGCCGCCTTGTTCGGCAAGGGTCTGGGCCTCTGACCAGTAAAGACTTCGACTTGCCATAGGCATATTCTCAAGCAGGCGCTTTAGCTTTAAGAGTCGACGCTCGGGGTCAGGGTCAAGTTGATAAGTTTCCAAAAGTGCACCTAGAATGAGATTTCGCTCTCCTTCTCTTAGCGAACGGATAAGCTGGGAAAACAGCGGGTTTTGCTCATCAACACTATTTAAGATAAGACCTAATGTATCAGCGCGTAAAGAGGTTTCGGCGTGCTTGAGCACCGCAATAATAACAGCATAATCAGAGCTGGCTCGAGCGTAGCTAAGTGCTTCAGCAAGATATTTATCTTTGGCGGGTTCCTTATCCATATACTTAGATAAAAAATCAACCAGAGCACTAGAATCAGCTGAAACTTTTGTTTTTGCCAGGAGTTTAGACCAATTGAGTGTTTCTGATAAATGAGTCAAGGCTGTTAAACCTTCCTAGCTAGTTACCCAAAGGATTGCTAGGTTGAGTTTGGTTTTGCGTTAAGGGTGAAAGTTCAAAGCGCAAGTCTCCTGAACTCAGGATGATACCTGTGCCATTAGGCGCTAAACTCACTGGAAAGCTGCTACCGTTACTACTAAAACTACCTTGCAACCCTGCGCCATTTACCTGGAGTGTTAGGGGAAAACGGGTGCCGTCTCGCTCCAAATAATCACTGCCAGGATTTCCTAGAGAAAGACTGATATCACCATTTGAAAAAATACCTAACCAGCAACCTGTTTGGGGCGTACAGGCTTGATTCGTTAGAGGTGTAGCGGGAGTTTGTAGTAAAGGAGGCTGGGGTAAATTGGTTTGAGGAGAGGGAAGTTGTGTGTTTGGAAGTTGAGGTGAAGGCATAGCTGCATTAGCACGTTGCCAGGTAAGACGCTCTTGTTGACCTGTTGAAGCGTCTTGATAAGAGACAATAAGGGTATCGGGATTAGGTAAATTGATGCGACCTTTAGTGACACTGGGTGGATCATTAGGCTCACACTGACCCTGCATACAAAACTGCGGTGAAACATTGCTTTCTGTTTGAATAAAGGTGCCATCAGGGCTAAGCGTATAGGTACCTTCCCAGAAGGCAATCATCTGCCCGCCTTGCGTCATTTCTTCACGATAGGTTCCGTTTGGGTTAACTGTGAGACTACCTATTACGGTAGGGCTGCCGTCATCCATTTCAAAACTGACTTGCCAAACGCCCAGTATGGGGCTAGCACCTGCTTGGGAGACGGGTAAACCCTGAGCTAAAGCAAAGCTAAAAAGTAGAATCAATAAAGCATTGAGGAATTTCATAAAAACCTCCTTAAGGTTGACTATAGTTTTAAAGATTCAGACTTAATTTTCACTTAATTGCTCCGAGCTTAAGTCAAATTTAAGTGCCTGATTTCTAAACTTAAATCATCAGGCAAAAGCTTGAAACCCAAGGAGGTAAAAAATGAAAAAGGTTATGTTTGGTTTACTAAGTGTTTTAGGTTTAAGTCTTGCTTTAGCACAAACAAGTGTTACACAAGGAGAAGGGCCAGCCTTAAATATTCAAAGCCTAAACCCTATCTACCAGGAGACTTTTGAAGGTGAGCCTCAAGGCATGATGCAGTCATCCATTTTGCTAGGTCAAGATGGTAGTTGGACGGCTGGTTTAAACAAGGGTAGCTATAGCTTTGAAAATCAGACAGACGCATCTTCGGTTTACTACATTTACCTTGGAGGCTTAGGAGGCAACGCGGCTTCCGTTGATGTCACAGTGCAGGCCAGTCAATTTTCAGGTGCAGGCTTACTCTACCGCTTTGATGCGAGCAAAGGTCATTATTTTGCTTTGATTATTACGGGACCCAATAACTATGCGTTTTATAAACGAGCCAATGACGGTTTATCGCTGCTTATGGAAGGTACATCTGGGGCAATCTTGCCCGGCACAAACCGCTTAAGTATCGTCGATGAGGCTGGAGAAATGAAACTTTATGCAAATGAGACTTTCTTAGCCACAGTTTCAGACAATGAGGTTCTTGGCGACAGAGCTGGTGTACTGGTTGCTGGCACAGGTCGTTTTCAATTTGACAATTTGACCGTTTATAATTATGCGCAAACCCAAAGCCCTATGCCAATCCAGGAAAATCCGCTTGCGCCCAAATCTAATAAACCCAGTACTGAGTCTGGAGATAAACAAGAAGTATCGGGTTGGAATACTCAAGCGCCTCAGCAAGCTATGGTGCTTAGCTATGAACTCGTCCGTACAGCTAACAAAGAATCGACTACTTTAAAGCTCGAGTTCACCGTTACGCCTCAAGTAGGTGGTTTATGGGAAGTCAAGAAAACCTATGAAAATGGGGAATCAACCACCTTTTATACCAATGCTGAAGGACAGCTCTTTGAAAATGGTCAGGCTACCGACAAATCTATGTTTAAAGAAGTTGCCTCTTTATGGAATTTTGGCAAAGCCTTTTTTAAGCCTGATTTCTTCTCGCTCGAGGAAAGTGAAGATGCCTGGTTTTACAGCTATAACACCGAAGACATACAGATAAGAACGCTATTTGATAAAGCTACTGGGATACTACTTGAAGACCAGTATTGTAATACAAGTTTTTGTGAGACGACGCGACTTTTAGCAGCTAAGCCTTTGGGCAATCCTTTGGCATCGACGTTCTAATAAAACAGACTATTAAAACAGACCTTAGTTAATTGGGTCTGTTTTTTTATTATAGGGAATCCAAAGTTAAACGATAATGTTAGGAGTAGTATAAGTCTTGTGCTTACATTCGTCATTCCAGCGAAAGCTGGAATCCATACCTAACAAATAGGTTGCGAAAGTGGTAGTAAAAATTCTTAATAAATTTTAGAAAAACTATAGGTATCGAGAGGCTCGAGCGAAGGTCTAGTACCAATAGGGCTCGGATTTTCAACAACGATACTTAAAATCTTATTGCCAATATGAGACAAACGAAAATAAAACTTCTTATTTCAACAGGTTGCTAAACTGATAAATTATTTCTAAGGGGTAACTTTTTCGTGAGCGCCTATACCACCTACCTAGAGACAGTCATTTACCCACACAAAAATTAGCAAAAATATGCTCTAAGGTTTCTTCGGCTATATCTCCGCGACCTGTGATCTCTGCTAAAGCGCGCAAGGCTTCTTCAAGGTCAAGGGATGCCAAATCATCGGGGGCAGAAAGGGCTTGCTCAATCAGGTCACGGGTTTGTTTAAGGGCTTGAGCATGGCGCTCGCTGCTAAGCCAGAGTTCGCTCGAGCTAGCATCTCCTATAAGCTTTTCACTGATAGCTGTTTTTAACTCTTCTAAACCCTCACCTTTAGTCGCAGAAACTTTGTATAGAGGTCGGTTAAAACTCTGCGTCCAGACCTGGGGTAAATCGGCTTTAGATAAGACCAGCAAGCTGCGTGAAGGCTCGAGGCTCGCAATGACTTCAAAATCTTCAGGAGTAGGTTCCTGACTGGCATCCAAAAGGTAAAGACTCAAATCAGCGTGCGCTGCAATATCTTTGGCTGCTGTAACCCCACTGGCCTCAATCAAGTCTTCCGTTTCTCTGATGCCTGCTGTATCTATCGCCGTAATGGGTATGCCCTTAAGGGTCAGAGGCGCTTCCAGATAATCGCGGGTTGTCCCAGGGATATTACTGACAATTGAGCGCTGATAACCCAAAAGGGCATTGAGCAGGCTAGATTTGCCAGCATTGGGCTTACCCACAAGCGCGAGTCTTGCGCCTTTTTGGGCAATTTGACCCGCTTTGGCGGTACTTAAAAGCTGATCAATTCGCGTTAAGGCTCTATTCAGCGGTGTCTGGTATTCAGATTCAGGCACACCTTCTTCGGGGTAGTCAAAGACGGCTTGCAAATTGCCGTAAACTCTGGTGATGTCGGTTTGAATGAGGTGAAGTTGCTCGCTTAATGACTTGCTTAGACCATGTGCCGCGTTGCGTCTGGCACTCTCTGATTGAGCATTAACCATTTCTAAAACACTTTCGGCTTGTACCAGATCAATGCGACCATTAACAAAGGCGCGCAAGGTAAATTCACCGGGTTTAGCAAGTCGAGCGCCGTGACTTTGGCTAAGCTCTAAAACGCGGCGTAAAACCGCAGGTCCACCATGGGTTTGCAGCTCTATGACATCTTGCGCGGTATACGAATGCGGCGCTTTAAAACTAAGCACAATGGCTTCATCTATAATGCCCTCGTTATCGCAAATAGCGCCGTAGTAAACTTTGCCAGGGCGCAAAACCTGCTTATTTTTGGGTTTAAAAAGTTGCGTTGCAATCGCAAAACTATCTGGGCCGGAAAGCCTTATTACGCCAATTGCGCCTGTACCAGGTGCCGTAGCAATTGCGGTAATAGTGTCATTTAAGGGAGGAAGTGCCATTTCTGTCTTATGCTGGCACGCTTTAAGACGAACTGTGCAGCTTTTGCTTACAAAACTGGGTAAAATGCTTTTAAAGTAAATAGGCTAAGCTTTGTAGATAACAAATAGTCTGGGAATTTGTAGGTGATTTGTGGAAACGATAAGAGCATTTCAAACGCTGGCTTCACCCTTTTGGGATGGGCTTGTTTTGGGGTTAACCAATTTGGGGTCAGAGCAGGCTTATATCGTTTTTTTAATCATTGCCTTTGTGGGAATTAACCCCAAGATTGGGCAACGTTTGGCCATTGTTCTCTTGAGTAGTTTCTACTTAAATCAGCAAATTAAGATGTTTTTTGCCACACCTAGACCCTTTGAGCTCGAGCCTGACATTGCTCGCTCACAGGAAGCTATCGTCACCGCTATAGGGCCAGGGTTCCCCAGTGGTCATGCTCAAGCAGGCTCGAGCTTCTGGCTTTTAGCCGCCCTTTATGTGCGAAAGGTAGGCTTCTGGTTCTTTGCTTTGTTACTGGTACTGGCGCTTGGTTTAAGTCGCATTTATCTAGGTGTTCATTTCCCGATTGATGTTTTTGGTGGCTATCTGATTGGTATTGTCATTGCCCTTGTGGGTTATGGGGTTTTTAGCGAGCTAGAGGGTATCAGGGTACCTACCTGGCTTATGCTCATTGCTACTTTAGGGGTACTTTTGATTTTTCAATATGCTTTTCCTAGTGCTGATTCATCTTTATTACTGGGCGCGCTGGCAGGTTTTATTATAGGTCCGCATTTTATAGAGCACTACCCCAGCAAACAAATCTGGAAGCGAATTTTACTCACAATCATTGCGGTTGTTTTGGCTTTTGGTATCTTGACTGCCTCGAGCCTACTCTTACCTGAAAGTATAAAGCGCGATCCTCTTGGTGGGTTTTTGCGCTATCTTGTCATTTCTCTGGTGGCAACCTGGTTTATTCCGTACTTAGGTCGCTTAAGCGGGCTTGCTGAACAAAAAGCGTGAACCAGCGGCGTTTAAAACTTACGCTCGAGTATGACGGTACCGACTTTTTGGGTTGGCAAATTCAGGCCAAAACGGGCGAACGAACGGTGCAAGCGGTTTTGCAGGCGGCCTTGGCTAAGTTACCTGGAGAACACTCGAGCCTTAAAGCTGCGGGTCGTACCGATGCTGGGGTGCATGCTACGGCTATGGTGGCTCATTTTGATACCACAACATCAATTCCAGATGAAAACCTCTTGCGCGCTATCAATGCTCATTTACCCTTTGATGTTAGGGTTTTAGAGCTCGAGCGTGTAGCTGATCAGTTTGAGGCGCAATACGATTGTCTTTATCGCCGTTATCTTTACCGTATGCGCTACTACCGTGAGGACCGAAGCGGCATGAGTTTAGATAGATTTAGAGTCGTGCCGCTATTTCGCCCCCTTGATACCAGGGCTATGCAAAAAGCAACGCAGTGCCTTGTGGGAAAACATGATTTTGCCGCTTTTGCCACGCAAGAAAGCAGAGATACCGTGCGCACCGTTTATCTTTGCGAGTTAAATGCTCAGGGCCGTGATCTGGAGTTGCAGATTGCTGCCGATGGTTTTTTGCGCAATATGGTCAGGGCGATTGTGGGAACCCTGATAAAAATTGGCGAAGGGTCACAAAGTTCCGAATCCATGCAAGAAATACTCGAGTCAAAAGACCGCTCTAAAGCTGGGGAAAACGCCTTACCGCAGGGGCTGTATTTTGTTGAAGCAGGCTATACAGCCTGGCTTAGAGATGTAAAGGCGAATACCTGATCGTCTGTTTCAGCTTGCCAATCGGAGGGGTAGATGGTTTGCTTTTGCCCTCGCTTTATAAGAAAGGGTATAAGGTTTTTTAGCTCGAGCGTTGCCGCATTTTCTACAGTGATACAGGTTTCGCTTAACTCATGATCTTCTAGCGCTTCTTGAAGATCTAAAAGATCAACGGCCCCTTGAAAAAAAGTCTGGGCATCAATCAGCTCGAGCTGTGGGCTTAATCGACTTTGGGCGCTCGGACTAAGATAGACATAAAGCTGACTTACTTTAAAACTTTCAAAGGCGTGGCGAGCAATGAGCACATTGATTTCTGGGTTAGGGGTTAACGCAATAAGGGTACTGGCAGTATTTAAACCAGCATCTTGCAAAATGCTACTGTCTAGCGCATTGCCATAAAGCGTGGTTAAACCTAGCTTTTCGGCTTCCTGGCAATGATACTGGTTAGTGTCAATCAGGTACACTTTTTGGTCTTTGGAAAGCTCTAAAGCAAGGTATCTGGAAACAATGCCAGCACCCACCAAAATAACTTTACGTTCTTTATGCGGAGCACGCGCCAAAAGCTGATGGCGCTCGAGCCAGTTTATTCCCCAGGTTAAAAAGAAGGGAACTGTCGCTGTCGTGGCTACCGCCATAAAGACCAAAAGGGTAAAGATCTCGGTATCAATTAGACCGTTTCGCAGGGCGATACCTGCCAAAATAATCTCTACAGCACCGCGGTCATTCATACCCAGACCAATGACCAGACCTTCTTTCCAGTTGCCGCCTGCCAGGATAAAAAAGATTAGCGTACCCAGGATTTTGGCTAGTGTGGCAATCAAGATAACTGCTATGAGCAAGGGCAGGCTCGAGCGAAAAACCTCAAAAGATACGGCAAAGCCTGCACTTAGAAAAAAAATGGGGGCTAAGAAGCCTACTGAAACATCTTTTACAAGCTCTGTTATTTCAAAAGACAAACGCTTTTCACTGATGGCTTCCCGCAAAAAAATACCAGCCAAAAAAGCACCTAAAACACCGTGTAAGCCTGCCAGTTCAGCCAGTTCGGCAAAAGCTAAGGCAATCATTAAGCTAAGGCTGGCATAAAAACTTCGGCTGGTTAAATTGCGTTGTTTGAGCCAGCGGTAAAGGAGCGGAAAAAGCCGCGTTCCTAAAACCCAGGAGGCTAGGAAAAACCCCAGGGTTTTTAAAAGCAGTAAGCCAATGCCTAAAACATCCAGAATGCCTGTATGAGCCAAACCGATGATAACTGCAAAAAAGAATAGAGAAAGCGTATCGGTTAAAAATGCCCCACTCATCATGATGCTGGCAATACGGGTATCTAAAACACCCAAATCAAGTAAAATGCGTGACTTGGTTGCCAGCGACGTGACCCCCATAGCAATACCGACAAAAACGGCAGCAAAGAGCGGTTTTTGCCAACTCAGCATAAGCCAGGTTCCTAGCAAGAAAGGAAGAATAAAGCCACCTAAAGCAGTAATCGCGCCTAGTTTAGAACTGCCCTTGAGTTCGGAAAAATCTATTTCCATGCCGACATAGAGCATCATTAGTAAAACCCCAAGGTCAGCCAGTACAGATAGGGCGTCACTTGGATGCAAAAGTCCCAGTAAAGGTGGGCCCAGAATGATACCCATCAAAATTTCGCCTAATACTGCTGGGTAGCCAAAGCGGCTTGCTAATCGACCACCACCAAACGCTGCAATTAAGACAAATAGGAGATTTGAAACACTGAAGGTCATGATTGGCCTTTCTTGATGGGTAACGTGTCTTAGAGAAAGTGTACTAGGTCTGGCAATGAGTATGTCAAGGGAAAAGAAGTACGTATACTTTAGCTATGTCTACTCATTTTGAAGAGGGCAAAGCTGTCATGGTTGATGTTTCCGCCAAAGCCGATACGGTGCGAGAAGCCATTGCTGAAGCCTTTGTTGAACTCCCTGAAGAAGCGATCAGGCAACTTGCTGAAAAAGATGTCAAAAAAGGTGACGCCATTGCGGTGGCAGAGCTTGCTGGCATTATGGCTGCCAAAAAAACATCTGAGCTGATTCCGCTTTGTCATCCTTTGCCACTTAGCAAGGTGCAGGTTAAAGGTGAGCTCGAGCCTACAGGGGTACGTTTTCAAAGTCTCTGTAAAACCACGGGCAAAACAGGCGTAGAAATGGAAGCCATGACCGCTGTCAGTGTCGCTGCCTTAACCCTCTACGACATGCTCAAGTCAGTTACTAAGGGAATAACAATTAAAGAAATAAAGCTTTTGAAAAAGGAAGGAGGAAAGTCCGGACTATGGCAGAGATGACCCTGATACGCAGCCTAAGCCAGGAAGATTTTGACGAGCTTAAAACTATAGATGAAAGCTATGCTCGCCAGTACGCGCTAGAACCCATGCTGACGCTAGGAAGTCTGAATTTTTACGCCCGTACAGGGCATGCCTTTGCTAGTCTTAGAGCTGGTCATATGACAGGCTTTGTGTTGGCACAATCCGTCTGGAATGGTTTTCGGCCCGTTCTGCAATTGAATCGGCTCGCTGTTGCTGATGTAAATGACAAAGCTTCACAAAATGCTTTACTTGAGGCCCTTACCAAAAGTGCCTATGACGCTGCCGTCTATGATCTCCAACTCCTGCTCCCTAAAGCAGATACTCAGTTGCTGAGATTGGCAGAAAACAAAGACTACCGTGACGCCTCGATCACCGTCTTGGAAAGAAAATTAGGCTCACGAGGACAGAAAGAGGTCTGAGATGGCAAGGGTTCTTTTAGGCATTAAAGATGTAAAAAGACAAGCTGATGTTGATATTGTCAAACGTGTGCTCTTAACCATGCATGGTGTACAAAGTGTGCAAGCAGGCATGGATGGTCAAGCTGCCGTTGAATATGACGGTGATGAGCTTACCATCATGGAACTTTTGCGCGCGCTAAGGCGCGAAGGCTATGTTGCTGGCATGGTTTAATAGAGTAGAAAGTGGCAAGCAAAAAGTGTAAAGATAGTGATTTATCCGAAAGCCGTGTTGATCGAATATCGTAAGTGTTAAAGAGGCGAAAACTAGATCGTTAGTAATAGCATTTTAGCCTTGGTCTAATTCGAGTGAATTTTAAATCAACACAGGATGCAGATGAACCAAGATAGTTCCACTAGCTACTAAGAACTAGGTACTAGGTACTTTAAACTAAATACTTCCTGTATGCCCAAAGATGCCCTCATATACATTGCAGTCTATATTGTTGACTTGAGCATGCCCTGGGTCACAAGTTTAAAAGAGAAAAGGGGCATGATTACCCCGGTTACTGAAAAACTTAAAGTTCGCTTTCCTGTTTCCGTTGCACGTTTGGATGGTCTAAATGCACACGATTGGGAACGGATTGGTGTGACGGCTATAAGTCATGATGGGGTCTGGCTCGAGTCCCTCTTAGCGCGCGTTGATACATTTGTTCGTGCCAATGGCAGTTATGAAGTAAAAGTATGCGAATCTGCCGTTGAAATCTGGGATTTACCCTAATTCCCCAAGGCGTTGATACCGATAGTCAACTTAGTAGGGGTATAAGACAGGCTATTTGTCAGGATGATACCACGACTGTCAATTTATGAAGATTTCTTAGAAATCTACTTGAAAACAAGCTTAAGTGAAGACTTTATAGGGTTTCTATCAATCAAATAGGCGATTCCTCATGTAGAATACGCTAAAGAAGAGATTTTGACTTAAGCAAAGTATGCCTGAAATATAAGCCCAAGCTGGCATATTAGGAGGTTGACAATGACGACTGCACGCCTAAAGGGAGTAAGCCCTTTAACGCCTGAAGATTTAACCAAAGCTTTTAAATATGCCACCGACTGGTTAGGCGTTTTTGTTGAAGAAGTAAATGCTCTTAATGTTTACCCTGTGCCTGATGGTGATACAGGTACGAATATGCATCTGACCATGCAATCTGTTCGGCGGCAACTTGCCGAAGATAACCCAAGCACCATGAGCGCTTTTGCTCACGCCCTGTCTTATGGCTCCCTGTTAGGTGCCAGGGGTAACTCAGGGGTTATCTTATCGCAGGTTTTAAAAGGCTTTGCTGATAGCATCAAACAGTATAAAACCTTAACGGCTGCTGAGCTTATCAAGGCTTTTCATAGTGCCGCCAAGGCTGCATATGCTGCGGTCATTAAACCTGTTGAAGGTACTATTTTAACCGTGGTGCGTAGCGCAGCTGAAGGCATAAAAGAGAGAAAGGGCGATAGCCCTATTCAAGTCTTAAAAAGTGCCTGGGCAGCAGGGCAAGAGGCGCTTAAGAAAACGCCAGACATGTTACCTTTACTCAAGCAGGCTGGTGTGGTTGATGCCGGGGGACTGGGTTTTTTGCGGGTTTTAGAGGGTATCATTGCTTTTTTTGAAGGTAAGGAGTTACCGCCACCACCCAAAATTGAAAAACGCGCTCAACAAGCCATTGAAGAACAAGAGTTTGGCTATTGCACCGAGTTTTTACTTTCAAACGTAGAAGTTGACACTAAGATTATTCAAGAGGCTGTTCAAAGTTTTGGTGACTCTTTGCTCGTTGTCGGGGCCGAAGGTTTTGTGAAGGGTCATATTCACACCGAAGAGCCTGAAAAGCTTTTGGCTTTGGTTGCCAAATACGGCAAAATGATTAAAACCAAAGTTGAAGACATGACCGAGCAGCACTCAGAAATTTTGCAGGGTGACCTCACCGAGGAAGAAACTGCCAATGTTGGGCTGGTGGTTGTCAGTGATGGTTACGGCATTACGAAGGTCTTTCGTAGCCTCAAGGCTCGAGTCGTAGGGGGTGGTCAAACCAATAACCCAAGCGTGCAAGACATTGCCGATGCTGTGCGCAGTGTTGGGGCTCATAATGTCATTGTTTTACCTAATAATAAAAACATCATTATGGCAGCCGAACGGGTAAACGAATTGGTCAAAGACAAAGAGGTTAAAGTCTTACCGACCCGTACGCTGGGTCAGGGCCTAGCTGCGGCAGTTTTGTTTCACGAAAATGCTGAGCTAGACGAGCTTTTTGAAGAAATGCAAGAAGCTGCCGACAATGCACGTACCTTAGAAGTAACAACAGCCAGTCGTAGCGCTACCATTGATGGCGTAGAGGTTAAAGAAGGTCAGTTTATTGGCTTACTCGATACCAAGCTCAAGGCGGCAAAAGATAGCCCTGACGCCAGTCTCAAAACCATGCTAGCAGAGGTTGCCAAAGATTATGAGGTTGCGACGCTTTTTTACAGTACTGAAGTCAGTCAGGAGCAAGCCAAAGCATTATTAGACGAGTTAAGTGAAAGTTACGCAGACCTAGAAATTGAACTTCATACAGGTGCACCTGCTCTTTATCCTTATATTATGGTACTCGAGTAGGTCATCAAATCAAAGGCTTTAAGACAATAGACTAACTAAGGAAGAGCAGACTCGTCTTAAAGTAAGCATTCTGGTTAAAATAATCTAACCTGAACAGGGTTATTGGGAGGTTTTTGTAAATGAGAAGAATGTTAGTGGTTTCCAGCCTAGTTTTTTTGACGCTTATATCGTGTGTTGGTAAGATAACGGTCGAGCCCTTGCCTAAAGTGGCTAAGGTTAGTATTACCTTGCCTGTGTCTGCCGTGAGTTTAAAGGTTGGGGAAACCCAGAGGTTTACAGCCGATGCGACTAATGCAGAGGGTGATATTAGCTGGAGTGATGCAGGAGCAGGCGGTAGTTTTAACCCAGCGACTGGTTCAGATGTTGTTTACACACCACCTTTAGCTGCTGGAACCTATACGGTAACCGCCAAAGTAAGCAATAGCAATAATGAAGCAACTGATCAGGAGCAAGTAACCGTTATAGACCCTTTACCTGCTGATGAAACCTTAGGGATTACCGCAAATGAAGGTAATGGAGACCCTAACACTCCTCTTAAAGCAGCGATTACCTTGGCTGGGAATACGTCTCGCGTTTTCCAGATTGACATACCCAATGCTACAAAAGCTGCCTTGGTTGTAGAGTTAGATCAGCCTCTAAACTTAAGTCTATATAGCAATGATGGGTTTAAAACGCTCTTTGCTTCTAGTAGCTCCGCTAACTTCTTTGCTCCGGGTGAAGCTGGCTTAGCCAGTAAATTAGCTAGTCAGGGCATCGGTATTTCAGTAGCTTGCCGTGGGTCTTGCGTTTATCAATCAGCTACGGGTGTTACAAGAGTATTTGCCAAAGTTAGCAATCAAAACGCTTCGCAAGTTACCTTTAACCTCTTTGCCTATGTCGATGATTTTGGCGATACCGCAGAGCCAGCAAATGATGCTGCTGCCACGGCTTCTGATTTAGGAGCAGGCAATGCGGGTGCGCTCGAGACCCTCAATGACGTTGACTTTTATAAAGTGACTCAGGCGGGTACTTTGCGCTTTATAGCTACAACCACCGTAGTTAGCCCCAGAGCTCAGATTTTGGATGCCAGCAATAACCTCTTAGCGACCTTAGAGACAGGGCAGATTGCTGATGTCACCGTTGGCACTATCGTTAAAGTTTTTTCTAGCAATGCTCGAGCGGCAGCCTCGAGCGTAAGTCGTTATTCTTTAACCATCGAATAAATAAATCTTTAATGAAGAAAAAGGCGGCTCAAGGGTCGCCTTTTTTAAGCTTAAATGAAAGAAACTTTTAGATTTGGCTGGGCTCGAGCGTCTATACTCAGTCCATAATCTATGGAGGTATAGATGAAAAGATTAAGCTTACTACTTTTATTACTACTACTAAGCGCCTGTCAGGTAACTGTGGTTAGGGTTTCTGTTAACCCTGCCAACCCTGTAGTTGGACCAGGTGAAACAGTGCGCTTAAGCGCTTCTATCAACCTTGATCAAGCGGTAAATTTTAGCTGGTCTGCCAGTCAGGGAAGTTTGTCAAGGACAACGGGAACGGTCGTAGACTATACGGCACCCACAAATCCAGGAACCTATACCGTGACCGTTACGGCTGATACACCAAGTCGCAATGGGACTGCCCAGATTATTGTTGCCGATGCGGTTGTCGCAGGTACGAACCCAAGTGTAGCTGTAAGAGAAAACGAAAGCTTGGGTATTGTTGAACGCAATGTTTATAAGGTAACCGTACCTACAGGTTTAACTCAGCCCTTGATTTATTTTGAACTTCAAACCAGCGATACTATAGAACTCGCGCTTTATGACTCGAGCCGAAACCTCATTGCTAAAAGTAACAGCGCTACTGGGTTTTCTGATGGAAGCTTTGCTAGTTTAGGTTTATCCAAGCAAGCCCTTGATACCCAAGCTATTGATACTAATGTGATTTGCCGGGGGCCTTGCGTCATTATTCGTAATGAACCAGGAACCTATTACCTAAGCGTAGATTCCGATTTTATAAGTACTTATAATCTGTTTATCTTTGGAGATAAGTACCAAGATAATGCCGAGCCAGATGATGCGACTTGCTCATCCTTAGCGCTTAAAACCGCAGCTATTGCCATTAATATAGCGGGCGCCATTGAAACCCTAGATGACCTTGACTGCATCCCTTTAAATGACGCAACAAAAGCTGTCGTCAGAAGCGTATCTTCTACGACCGTAAAGCTAAAAGCTCAGATTTTCCTGAATGATACCTTGCTCGATACACAGACTTTTGGCCCTGGTGTCGATACCTATACTTTTAACTTTACCTCACCTGCTACAGGCATGCTGATTATTTCAGGGGATGACGAAGCTGCGCCTGCGGGTAATTCTAAATATGAGGTCAGTGTTAATTAGACTCTAAACGTCTTAGTTTATTAAGGAAGTTCTCACGCCAGTCTAGCGGTTCATTCGCTAGACTGGTTTTTATGAGGCGCACCTTAAGTTTGATTATTATCAGCTTGTGTTTGAGCTTGGCTCAGGCACAGCTTTGTTTATCTGAATTAGAAAAGGGTTTAAGCCCTGAAGATCTGGCAAAGACAGCTACAGGTTTAGAAGCAGCTCAGTATTTGAAACAAGCGGTTGATTTGCTCGAGCCTGCCCTACCTCAGCGAAACGCCCTACCGTCTTGGTTCGCTATTGACTCGACTAACCCGACTTATGACCTGACAAGCTGGCTGGCTGAGCGTGACTTGTTCTCCTCAGACTGGCAAGCCGATAATCTAAGTCCAGAGGTTTGGCAAGAAATGCTGAGTCGCTTTAGAAGCTGGTATGACCTTCCTGGTTTGGCGATTTCAGATGATCTTAGCCGCGAAGGTATTGTTCAGTCATTAAGCGATATTATTTCGGCGGTTGTGCCAGGGCTTAAACCTGTGGCGCTGGTGGCAAGCTCGAGCGCGAACGGCAATCATGTTGCTTTTTGGGCGGTCATTCGTAACGACAGCATTTTCCCTCGCCTAATTGTTTACAGGCCTGCCGATACCCCTGTTGATTTGAGTGAAGGTACCAAAGCAGCTTTACCTCTTCTAGAAACCTGTGCCATGAAACTCAGTAATTATATTTTTGCTCAAGAAGATGTTGCTAAAAATCTCTTCTTGTCCAATCACAATGGGCAAATGTATATTGTGGCTGCAAGTCCAAAGGCTATCTCTGGCTACAAAGAAATCGCCAGCGGCACCGAAGCCGATGTTTTAACTTTTCGCTCGCCAGAAACCGATGGTCTTAGCAACTATGCTGCGGTCTTTGCGGGTAACCGTGTCGGCCCAACCACCCTTGTCAGACTTTTGCCCAGAGTCAGAACGAATATGAACCCTAAGCAAGTTATAGATTTTGTTTTAGGACTTTAAAGTATCTTGCTAAACTGTTTAGCTAGAGTTTTGCCAAAGGTTTCAGCTTTTGCTAGCCTGACAAATGAGGGTAAGTTAAGGGTTAAACGCTCTCAATATAAGCATCCACTTCAATTTCAACCATCAAATCTGGGTTGATAAGCGCTTTAACCTCAACCATGGTTGCTGCTGGGCGAATATTAGCAAAGACTTCGCCGTGTGCTTTACCTATGGCCTCCCACTGGCTCACATCGGTGACAAAAATGCGGCTGCGTACGACATCTTTCATAGAAGCACCTGCCTGAGCTAGCGCGTCTTCAATAATCTTTAAAATTTGTTTGGTTTGTGCATAAGCGTCATCTTTGCCAACAACCTTGCCCTCTTTATCAACCGAGGTTGTACCTGCCACATGCACATAATTGCCGACTTTGACGGCTCTCGAGTAACCAACAATGCTCTCCCAGGGAGCACCACTTGAAATATTTTGCCTGGCCATTACTTCTCTAAAACCTCATGCTGATTGCTTCTTAGAACCCTTAGTGTTTTCTTCACATTTTCTTCTTTAACCAGCAAATAATCGGTGTTATAGGTGGAGATGACAAAAACGCCAATTTTGGCTTTTGCCAGAGGAACAGTCAGCGAGGCAACTATGCCAATTTCATTAAAAGCAAAAGGGCCATGCAGCTTGAAAGCGCGCCAGTCAAGGTCGCCTTTGGTACCTTCGGGTACAAGCGAGGTTTCGCAGACAACCGAAAGCTCATCTTCGGTTTTGGAAATAGAAAAAAATCTGCCTGAAAGTGCCCAGTCAGGTAAGCTTGCCTTTTTAGACAATTGGCAAACGGCAAAGGTTTCAGGGTAAAGCGTTAGGGTCATAGCTGAGTATACCTAAGTCGAGACCGTTTAGCAGATTTGTGAATTAAGTTTACTAAGGCTCAGCATCTTAAAAATGCAGGGTTTTCCTGTTCACAAAATCATAAATCACTAAGCTGAAACGCCAAAGAGTGAACCAATAGCTGCGGTAAGAACCATCGCAACAATCCCCCAAAGGGTTACGCGTAGTGCGCCTTTTACAATAGATGCGCCACCTGCGTAAGCAGCAAGTCCGCCTAGCAGCAAAAGGGCCACAATAGTCGCAGCACCTACCGAGTAAATGATGCCTTTTGCAGGGGCAAACAGTGCCACAAGAATCGGGATGATTGCGCCTACGGAAAAGGCTGCTGCCGAAGCAAAGGCTGCCTGAATAGGTCTGGCCCTTAAGGTTTCTGTTATGCCTAGTTCGTCTCTGGCATGGGCTTCTAAAGCATTATGGGCAGTAAGTTGTTCGGCAACCTGACGCGCTAGCTCAGGCTCGAGCCCACGCTCTTTATAAATACCCGTTAGCTCCTCAAGCTCTTGAGCGGGGTGTTTTTCAAGCTCACTTTTTTCAAGCTCGAGGTCAGCTTTTTCAGTATCAGCCTGCGATTGTACCGAAACATATTCGCCTGCTGCCATTGACATAGCGCCAGCAATCAGTGAGGCAACGCCCGCCAGTAAAATATTGGCAGGGGTTGTACCACTAGCGGCTGCAACTCCAACCACCACGCTAGAAACCGAAACTACCCCATCATTGGCACCTAAAACCGCAGCGCGTAGCCAGCCAATGCGGTCACTACGGTGGTGTTCAGTATGACTTTTTCGATAGGTAAACATACCTCTATAGTACGACGCTTGAACCAAAGAGGCCTGTTTGATGGGAGATTAGTTTGGCTCGAGC
>JAHEBB010000385.1 GCA_024642575.1 Trueperaceae bacterium
TTATTAGTTCAGCCGGTGTTTTTTCAGCGCAGCAAAAAGGTCCTTTAACAGAACAAAGTGCTACGCTTTCAAAAAGCCTCTATGCACTTGCAAAACGCTGCACCGAAGACCTTCTCGAAACCATATATAAAGAACTCGAGTCTGTAAGCGTAAGACTAGGTAATGTTTATGGTGAAAATGAGCAAGCTAGAAGCAGTAGACCCCGCGTTAGCTTGCTTCAACGGATGCTTAATCAGGCACTCGAGCAGGGCCGCATTGTGGTACCTAATGAGAGCCCCCGGGACTGGACTTATTGCCCAGATATAGCTAAACTTATTCAACGTTTAATAGAAATACCAAAGCCAGCAAGCCAGCTTTATCACTTGGTTTCAAATGAAAGTTTCACAGCTTTAGAAATCGCTCAAAAAATACAACAAGAGCTGGTAAATATAAAGCTCGAGCTGTCTCAAGGTAAAGCAACACAACTGCGTGGTCTTTTGACTTCTAAGTATTTGAGCGAAGCAGGCTTTACTCATTGGACGCCTTTTGACGAGGGCTTAAAGAAAGTAATCGATAAACAAAAAAAGGCGCTTGATTCGCTGGTGGTGCCTTTATGAGCAAGCTAAGTATCGTCTTGGCAGGTCTTGGGCCTCGCGGTAAATTTTGGGCTGAAGTCATAAATCGCTCTGCTGATTGTGAGCTTGCTGCCTATGTAGACCCAAACCCCGAAGCTCTTAAAAATGCCCAAAAACAATTTGGTCTTAAACCTCAGTTTACTAATTTAGCAGACGCTCTAAAAAGCCTGCCAAGCATAAATGCTGTGGTACTTGCAACACCTCCTGAAGGGCGCGAATCACAAATACGCTTAGCTTGTGAATACCGTCTACCGCTATTGATTGAAAAACCCTTAGCTTTGAGTTTAAAAGAGTCAGCTAAGTTTGTAAAAATGGCTGAAGCTGCCAACATACCCATGATGATTGGGCTTAATTTTCGCTACTTAGGCGTTACACAAGCCACACTCGATTTAATCAAAAAAGACATTGTAGGTAAGCCTGCCTTTGGTCATTTCACCTATGAGCGCTGGCGTGATGGAACACAAGCTAGGCTTAATAAATATCCGCTTGAAATGCAACAACCCATGTTGTGGGAGCAATCTATTCATCATTTTGACTTAATGCGTTTTGTTTATGAAACTGAGCCGATTTCGGTTTACTGTAAAACGTGGAACCCTAGCTGGAGTATGTATAAAGATGATACCAATGTTTCAGCTATTTTCAGCTTTGCAAATGGTGTTACCGTTACTTATCAAGGAACCTGGCAAAGTGCTTGGCAAGAGCCCCATTTCGAGTGGCGTACCGACTGCACAAAAGGCGTCATTATTCAAAAAGATCAATTTTCTGAGCTTAATTATGCCAAGCTGCATGACGCTCAGCTAAGCAGCATAGCCCTAGCCCCCCATGAAACTTGGATTACCGATACGCAAGGGGTGCTGGCAGCCTTTGCAAATAGTCTTTTACGAAATCAGCCTTTAGAAGCAAGTGGTTTCGATCATCTAAAATCACTCGCTATGATAGAAGCCTGCATCATCTCGAGCCAAGAAGCTCGAGTGGTTGATATTCCTACTCTTTTTGATACTACCTTATCTTTGCCTGATTCTTAATGTTTGCTCTAGGATTTTAAGGAGGTTAGATGATCTAAATTTTAGTTGGAGGGAAGTACATTGGTCGTTGTCAAATTCACCTTTGAAAGGGAGAACCGCATGAAACACAGAAGTACCCTGCTCGTCATTATTCTAAGTTTTCTATTGGCAAGCTTTGGTTTTGCTCAAATGCCTGATGAAAATACCTTGGTACTTGCACAAAGTACCGATGCAAGCACACTTGAAGTTGATCAGGTTGGCTCACGCAGCGAGGCCAATATTTTGGCACATATGTTTGGTACGCTTTTTGAAATCACTGAAACTGGCGAAATCATACCCTATCTAGCAGATAGCTATGAGGTTTCAGAAGATGGTACTGAATTTACTTTTAAACTTCATGAAGGTTTAACTTGTGCCGATGGTGAACCCTTAACTGCTGAAGACGCTGCTTATACCTTCCAGCGTGCTGCCGACCCAGCCAATGGTTTTACAGGTAATACAGCAGGCTTTGTCTTTGACGCGGCAGGCTATGTGAGTGCAGAAGCCATTGATGACTTAAACCTAAAAATTAAAATTAAACAATATCAGTCGATTGCTTTAGGTCTACTCTCTGAAGTCTATATTCACTGCAAAGACTCTTATGAGGCTATGACGTTAGAGCAAGCTGCAGAAAACCCTGTTGGCTCTGGTCCCTATAAGTTTGTAGAATGGCTTAAGGATGACCGCATTGTGCTAGAAAGAGTAGAAGGCTTTGCTTTAAGAGACGCAAGCTTTCAAACCTTAATTTGGCGTGTAATTCCTGAAGCGTCAACCAGGGCTGCTGAACTTATTGCTGGCAATGTTGACATTATCGCAGGAGTTTCACCCGATCAGGTTGATGCTATTAATAGCAGTGGTGCTGCTAAAGTGCAAGCCGTTGCAGGTACGAGGCGTATTTATATAGGCTTTAACCAGCGACAAAAATTTGCGGATGAAAGTGAAGGCGGCGCAGCCATTCAAAACCGTGACGTGCGTGTGGCATTGCAGTATGCCGTTGATGTACCTACCATTTGCGCGACACTTTTAGGTACAGAGTGTGAGCGTGCTACTGGCTTAGTCAACCCGCCTAATGACAATCCTAATTTAGAGCCTTATGCCTATGACCCTGAAAAAGCCGAAGCTCTCCTGGATGCAGCAGGTTACCCACGCGGTGATGACGGCATACGCTTTAAAATTAAACTGCAATCACCCAACAACCGCTATCTTAATGACGGTAACGTCGCCCTTGCGGTAGGTCAATACCTTACTGATATTGGTGTAGAAACTGAAGTTGAACTTCTTGACTTTCGCTCTGTCTATATTCCATTAATCAATGCCCACGACGCTGGCCCACTCTTTTTGCTTGGTTCAGGCGGCGGTACTTGGAACGCCCTTTATGATATGGCAGATATTTCAGAACCTACAGGTGCAACCAACTATACCGAATGGCCTAATCCTGAGTGGTTTACGCGCTGGAATAGCCTTGCAGACATTCGTGACCCTGCTGAAGAACGTAAGGTCATTAATGAAATGCTCGAGATTTTCTACAATGATCCCCCTTGGTTACTCATGTACTTTCAGCCTGATTTTTACGGTGTAAGTGACCGTGTTGACTGGCAAGCCCGCCGTGACGAACAAGTCATTGTTTATAACGCCAAGTTAAAGTAAGTTTAAATCTTTCAAGGGCTGAGTCATGAATGATTCAGCCCTTACTAAATAGTTCAAGTATGAGGACTTTGATATGTGGCAATATGCTTTAAGGCGTGTATTACAATCCAGCATTGTTATTTTAGGTGTCACGCTTATTTCTTTTACAGCACTTCACATGGCAGGTGACCCTACATTGCTGTTTGTGAGCGAACGTGCCAGTGCTGAAGAAATTGCTGAAACAAGAGCCATTCTTGGCTTTGATAGACCCCTGCATGTGCAATATCTAAGTTTTTTAGGTAGGCTAATTCAAGGCGATACAGGTAAATCAATCACTTATCGGCAATCCGCTATGAAAGTTGTCTTAGAGCGCTTACCTGCGACCCTGGAACTCACGCTCTTTGCCATGATTATCGCTATTACATTAGCCATTCCCTTTGGCATTATTGCTTCTGTGAACCGAGGTACACCTATTGATGGCGGCATGATGACGTTGGCTATGGTTGGGCAATCCGTGCCAAGTTTTTGGTTTGGCATTATGCTTATTTTATTTGTAGGTTTAGGCTTAAGATGGTTGCCAATTTCAGGACATATACCTATTTTAGAACCTCTTTTTACGGGTCATTTTCGGGAGGCTTTTAGCAATTTTCCTGAGGCACTGCGCTATCTACTTATGCCTGCTGTTACGATTTCGCTTTTTTCGCTTTCCCGAAATTCACGTTTGGTACGCTCCTCTATGCTCGAGGTTTTATCTCAAGACTATGTTCGCACAGCACGCTCAAAAGGTCTTAAAGAATCTGTCGTAGTCACCCGCCATGCCCTGCGTAATGCCTGGATGCCTGTGGTCACCATGGTTGGGCTCGAGTTTGGCTTTTTGCTTAGTGGTGTTGTAGTGGTTGAAACGGTTTTTTCTTGGCCTGGGGTGGGTCGTTTAGTCTTTAACGCCATAAATCAGCGAGATATTCCTTTAGTGCAAGCCTCTGTTATTCTATTTTCTCTTTTATTTGTAGGGCTCAATCTTATAGTTGACTTGCTTTATGCACGCCTTGACCCAAGAGTGAGGTTAGGCTAATGCAAAGTACACCTAAGCTAGCAAGTAATCACAGCCTAAAAGCACCTGTACAAAGCTTTGCTACTGAGTTCCGCCGTGCTATACGTAGTTTGCTTAAAGCAAAATGGCCCATCTTAGCCATAATTATTTTGATTACTGTTCTTAGTGCTGCTATTTTAGGCCCCGTTATTGCGCCCAAAGACCCAAATCGCCAAACGATAATTAAACGTTTGCAAGAGCCTTATAAGGTTGAGCGCAGTGGAAATGTTGAATTCATTTTGGGTACAGACGGTTTAGGTAGAGACGTTTTATCTAGACTTATTTATGGCGCTAGGGTGTCTTTGTTGGTTGGGCTTACCGCAGTATTCATAGGTGGCACGCTAGGTGTCTCGTTAGGACTCATAGCGGGTTATTTAGGTGGCCGAACGGACGACATTATTATGCGTCTAGCTGATATTCAATTGGCCTTCCCTTTTATTCTTTTAGCTATTATGTTCTTGGTTGTCCTAGGCCCAGGACTACTTAACCTAGTGCTTGTTTTAGGCATTGGTCAGTGGGTCACTTACGCTCGTATTGCTCGTGGGCAAACCGTTTCGCAACGCGAAAAAGAATATGTTGAAGCAGCAAGGGCGCTAGGCAAGCATGACTTAGCCATTATGTTTCAAAGTATTTTACCTAATATTTTAGCGCCTCTTATTGTTATTGCTTCTTTTAACGTGGCGAGTGTCATTTTGGCTGAGGCAGCCTTATCCTTTTTAGGCCTTGGTGTTCCACCAACCATACCTACTTGGGGGGGCATGTTGGCTGAAAGTCGTGACCAACTTCTGGCGGGTCGCTGGTGGTTGGCTGTTTACCCTGGTATTGC
>JAHEBB010000042.1 GCA_024642575.1 Trueperaceae bacterium
GCAATTTTTCATAGAGGGTACTTGCATAGTTTCTTACGGTTTGCTCGGCCAAATTTAAGGAGTCGGCTATGCGACCATTATCCCAGCCTTTGGCAATGAGCGTTAAAAGTTCGCGTTCTCTAGGGGTTAAATTGGCATCATCAATTTCAGGCTCGGTGCCAAACTGCCATTGCACAAAACGCTCGGCAATCTCTTGTGAGTACCAGGCTGCCCCTTTTTTAACAGCTCTTACGGCTTTAACCACCGTGTCTACCGCTTCATCTTTAAGTAAATAGCCGGAAACACCAGCACGCATAACCGCTCTTATATAAGCATCTTCGTCGTGGGCAGTTAGCATGACAACTTTGGTCCCTGGGTGATTTTGCCGAATATAGGTGATTGTATCGGTTGCGCTTGGCCCTGGCATATTCAAATCAAGCAGCAAAATATCGGGCTTTAAATCCTTGGTGAAACTTTGCGCTTCATGTCCGTTGCTGGCCTCACCTACCACCTCTATATCGCTCTCTACCTCGAGCGCACTCTTAATTCCCGAACGAACAACAGGATGATCGTCTGCCAGTAATACCCTAATATTAGTCATTAACTACCTCAGTATCGTTGGTAGGCAAGGTTACGCTAATTTCAGTACCCAGACCTAACTGCGAATGAATTGTCATATTGCCTCCCATAAGTTTTACCCGCTCGAGTATGCCCGCCAGACCAAAATGCTGATCTTTGGTTAGCTCGAGCACATTTTCAGGCACCTTGAAGCCCTTACCATCATCCTCAATTACCATAACAACACTATCTTCAATAAACTGTAAACGCACTGTAAGCTCAGATGCTTTGGCATGTTTAAGACTGTTATTTATAGATTCTTGCGCTGTTCTAAAAAGACAAACTAACACAGGGCTAGGAAGTTGATCTGCTCTTTTATCTATTTTCAGCTTAAGTTCCGGCATACTTGTTTCGCGATTTCTGGCAATTTTAGCAATAAAACCCTCGAGCGAAGATTCAAAGCCAAATTCATCTAGACCTGCAGGGCGAAGCTCACTAATCATGCCCCGCAACTGTTTCACTACATCTACAATATCTTTTCGTATATGGGCAATGTTTTTAGCCTGCTCCTCATCAAAATCACGCTGCAAGGTCGCCAAGCGGTAACTTATCCCAATCAAATCTTGAACCGACTGATCATGCAACTCTCGAGCAATATGTAGGCGCTCTTCTTCCCTGGCACGGGCAAGCCGCTGATGGGCTTTATGCACTTCATCTTCAGCCTGTTTACGCTGCGAAACATCTTGAAAAATCCAGACGTGCCCCACCGCTTCAGCTTCCTGGTTAAGCCTTAAAGAACCGGTAAGCTCACAATGAAAGAGCTGCCCATCCTTTCTTTGGCAACTTAATTCGTAGTTCCAAAGCGTCTTATCTTTATCTTGCTCAAGCAGCGTTAGTAACGTTTGATAGTCTGTCCCTGAGGCAAAAAGGATCCAAACATTACGCCCCAAAAGTTCTTCTTGACGGTAGCCAAATAATGTATTGACCGCATGATTAATTTCAATCATCCGCCCATCGTTATCGGTGTAAACGATAGCGGTTGGCTGCGTTTCAAAAATAGCGCGAAACTTGTCTTCGCTTTCGCGTAATTGCTGTTCCTGAAGTTTCAGGTTACTAATATCAAGAGACGTGCCAAACATGCGCACAACCTCGCCGTCAGCATTCAGGTCTACTTCGCCTTGCCCCTGGATATAGCGTATTTGCCCCTTAACGATTGTTCTATGAATATGCTGAAACGTCGCTTTAGCGCGCAAGGCATCGGCAACTATCTTTTGTACCCTCGCCCTATCCTCAGGATGGATAAGCTCCTGATAGGCTTCATAGGTGATGGGCGTATCTTTTGAGAGGCCATAAATGGCGTAAAGCTCATCTGACCAGTTCAACTCTTTTGTCTTAAGCTGCCACTCCCAGTAGCCAAGTTTTGCCACCTGCTGTGCTCTGCTTAGTTTTCGTTCGCTTTCTCTTAAAAGCGCCTCGGTAACTTTACGCTCGGTAATATCTTTAATTTGAGAGACTAGGTAGAGAAATTTGCCGTTAGCATCTCTTACAGCGGCAGAGCTTACGAGGGCCCAAATGGTCTGGCCATTTTTATGAATATAGCGTTTTTCAAACTGTACCTTAGGAATTTGACCTTTCTGAAGGTGCTCGAGCGCCTCGACCCCTTTGCTCAAATCTTCAGGATAAGTTAGAGCTTGAAAATTGGTTTGTAAAAGCTCCTGGCGACTATAGCCAAAGAATTGGCAAAGAGAGGCATTAACCTCGAGCCATTTTCCCTCAAGGCCCACCATCGCCATACCAATAGCAGAATGGTCAAATGCCCCATGAAACCTAGCTTCAGACTCAGCCAAACGTTTTTCAGCTTGTTTTTGTTCGGTGATGTCACGACCTTCAGGAACTAGGGCAATAACTTTCCCCATCTCGTCAAAGATCGGACGAATCGAAAAATCTATGGTTGCAACCTGATCATGTTCGCCCAAGACATCTACGGTATAACGCACTGCATTCCCCTGTGCCGCCTCATAAATAGCGTCTTTTAACTCTTTTTGCCCTTTTTCAGACAGAGACCACCATTTGGCTTCCCAGAAGGGTTTAGCAATAACATCCTCTCGACTTAATCCGCCAAAGTCTAAAGCCGTTTGATTTGCCTCGAGCACGGTACCTTCTGGCGTTAAGAACCCAATAAATTGCAAGGTGCTGTTAAAGATGGCTTTAAACCGATTTTCGCTGAGTTTTAGCTCTTCAAGCGCCTGTTTTTGCTGGCTAATATCCTGCATGGCGACGACTGCCCCTATCGTCTCACCCTCAGCATTATGTAAAGCACGACCATTGCACAGCACTATGCGCTTTTGACCCTGCTTTGGCGCAATGACCATTTCAATATTTTCAACCGCTTCGCCGCGTAATGCTTTTAATAAAGGAATATCTTCTGCCTTTAGCAGAGTTTCACCATCGGGATAATACAGATCATAATGCTCGGCAAGTCGCTCTTTGGGCATATCAAGTTCAGGCAGACCATGAAATTCTCTGGTTGCCTTATTAAATAACGTTAGATTGCCCTCAGCATCACAGGCAACAATGCCTTCATCTACCGAGTCAAGTAGAGCATTAAGAAATACTCTTTCTTTTAGTAAAACATCATAAAGAGGTTGTGCTTCAGTCGCATTCATCCATTTCCCCGACGGTGCCATATATAGGCGGAGCATCCGTAAATTGGTTCCAGTATAAACAATTTATGACCTGAAAAAATGAATGGCATTCTGCTAAAACTTAGTGGTAGCGTTTCACTTTATAAATGGAACCTTAATGTAGCTTTTCTTGGTGGTTGTCGCATTTTCGCTCTAAGAGCGCAGCGCTTTTTATTTACTCAAGTATTACTGTACTCCCAAAGTTAGTAACTCAGTTGACGCTCGAGTGTACAAATACAGGTCTTTAAACCAGGATTCTCGTGCCTATGGTTTAGCAAGGTCTGCCTTTAAACTAGTCAGCATAAAAGCTGAGACCCAAAAAATCACTTTAAGGAGAAGAACATGTTAGAAACCATTGCAGTTATCTTATTAGTCCTCTGGTTATTAGGTTTGGTAAGCGGTTACACCTTAGGAAATGCCATTTACATTTTGCTGGTAGTAGCAGTTGTTCTTTTTGTTATTCGCCTGTTAAGACGAGCCTAGTAAGAAAAGCTGAATTCTTACCTTTCTGGGTAGTCAATAAATCCACAAATTTGGACCCATATCTCAGTTTAAGATTTTTTCCGCAGTTCTTTATAGCAAGCTAATTCATCCCAATTTTTCTAGCAGCCTCTCTTGGTTAAAGAGCGCTGCTAGTTTTCTATTAGGCAATAAATGCTGCTTCGGTGAATTCTGAGAGGTTTACCTGGAAAATTCTATTTGATCTTAGCCAAACAGTTTGATAATGAAAAAGATGCATTTTAATCATGCTAACGAACTGAGCAAGAAACTTATCCTTGCTTGTTAAGTTATTCATAAGTATTTAAATACCAGTCAAACCCTTGACCCTTATACCTTACGATTTTCATACTATTTTGGCATTCTAGATCTAAGATGCTAAATACTCCTACTCCATACTCCCTGAGCCATTTGCCTCATCCCTTTGTGGTGATGGCAAAAACAGGCAAAATTATAGAGGCAAATACTGCCTTTCAATCCCTTATACGGCACCCGGAAAACCTCCCCCTTACTGGCTTAGCGGCCAAGTTTGCAAACGTTTGGGAAGATAGCAAAACGATGCGGCAAGAGCTCGAGCTAAACTCGAGCTGGTATCAAGTTGATGCTTTTTTACTTAACGAAGAGCATGCAGGTTTTATCTTTATTGATATTCAGAAATGGGTAAAAGAAACTGAAAGCGCCAAGGCCAAAGCACGCATAGACGCGCTAACATCGCTTCCTAACCGAACCGCTTTCCTCGAGCGCTACCATCAGCTCATACAACAAGATAGTAAACCCACCCTCTCGATTGTCATGATTGATCTGAATCATTTCAAAACTATCAATGATACTTATGGTCACAACCTTGGTGATGACGTCTTAAGATTCGTAGCCCAGCGCCTTAAAGGAGCCTTAAGACAAACGGATCTTTTAGCCCGCTGGGGCGGAGATGAATTTATTGCCTTGGTGCAAAACAGAAATGAGAACTTTTCAGAGGTTATTTGTAGGCGATTTAGTGAGCGGCTAACGATGCCCTTTGTTAAAGGCAATGTAAAAATAGATCTAAGCGCTAGTATAGGTTGTGCTCATGTTCTTGCTAAAGATGTAAGTTTGACAAAAGTCATTGAGCAAGCTGATGCAGCCATGTATTCAAACAAAGAACATTTTAAACGGAGTGACCGAGTAAGTATAAATTAGTTAAAGCTCGAGCTGGACACCTATCTCAACCACACGTTCGGGGGGCAAGTGAAAGAAAGCTGCTGCATGTCTAGCATTGCGGTACATCATGACAAATAGCTGTTCTCGCCACCTTTGCATACCAGGGCGAGGGGTTGATAGCAAGGTTTCCCTACCCAAAAAGAACGTGGTATCTTCGCTGCGAAATTCCAGATCATCCCGCACAATGCGCCTTAGGGCTTTTGGCACATCAACATCCTCAACAAAACCATAGCGTAAAACAACGCTGAAGAAGCCATTACCCAAGGATTTTACGGTTACTCGTCTGGCATTTGGCACCCTAGGCGTATGGGTCATATCAGCAACCAAAATAACGACTTTTTCATGCAGGACATGATTGAATTTTAGGTTGGTCAAAAGTGCAGGAGGGGTTGCGTCTGGATCACGGAACATAAACACACCTGTACCTGGCACGCGATTTGGTGAATTTTCTTCAAGTGTTTGCATAAACGTCGAGAGGGGCAGTGTCCCTTCACGTAAACGTAGAGCGACCATTTCCCGTCCGCGTTTCCAGGTGGTTAAAAGTAAAAAAACCATACCCGCAACAAGCAGAGGAAACCAGCCACCCTCAAAAACTTTAAAGAGATTGGCACCTAGAAAAGATAAATCAATCAGCAGTAAAGGGATACAAACACTTAAGTTCAAAGCTAAAGGCCAATGCCAATGATTTCGTGCCAGGAAAAAGAAGAGAATTGTGGTAATAAGCATGGTTAAAGTAACAGCAATACCGTAAGCAGCAGCCAAATTACTTGAAGAACGAAAATACAAAACCAGCACAATACAAGCAATCATCAGAAGCCAATTAATACTTGGCAAATACACTTGACCATACTCATCGGCAGAGGTGTGCTCAATCTCGAGCCTTGGGGCGTAACCTAGTTGCACAGCCTGTAAACTTAGCGAAAAAGCACCTGAAATAAGCGCCTGTGAAGCAATCACGGTAGCAGCCGTTGCTAAAAACAGCATGGGAATTAATAGCGAAGGCGGTAGCATACGGTAAAAGGGGTTATCAATCGTCTCAGGATGCCGTAAAAGTAAGGCCCCTTGACCCCAATAGTTTAGAAGCAAAGCGGGTAAAACCAGGGCAAACCAGGTAAGCCGAATAGGTTTTCGACCAAAATGACCCATGTCTGCATACAACGCCTCGCCACCTGTGACCACCAAAAACACCGAGCCTAAGACCAAAAACCCATGAAACCCGTTCTGAACAAAAAATTTTACGGCATAATAAGGGTTAATTGCCAAAAGGACACTAGGTGCTTTAAGAATTTGGTTTATACCAAGTGCAGCGAGGCTTAAAAACCAGAGCAAGGTAATAGGGCCAAACACCGCACCTACTTTTGATGTTCCTTTATGCTGAAAGAGAAAAAGTACAACCAAAATAACTAAAGTAATGGGTACAACAAAGGGGTGAAGTTGAGGTGCCGCAAACTCGAGCCCTTCAACTGCGCTTAAGACTGAAATCGCTGGGGTAATAATCCCGTCTCCATAAAGTAACGCTGTACCAAAGAGACCCAAAAGCAAGAGGATATACCCGCGACTTCCCCGTTTAACACTTTTTGGTATAACCAGGGCAGTAAGCGCTAAAATACCCCCTTCGCCATGATTGTCAGCCCTTAAAACCAAAACCAAATATTTCACCGAAACAACCAAAATAAGGGACCAAAAAATGAGTGAAAGCACGCCAAACACTGATTCCGGTGTTACCTGCAAACCATTTTCAGCGCTAAGCGCTTCGCGAAAAGCATAAAGGGGGCTGGTACCGATATCACCAAAAACGACACCCAACGCTGCTAATGAAAGTGTGGCCAAATAACGGCCTTTAGGGTTTTTTGTCTCTGAATGTGCCATAACTTTGTTTTCTAAGTTTCCTATAGAAGCAAAAGGTATTTTACGCTCTTAGCCTTTATAGATGGTATTTAGCATAGCAAAATTGCCAAAATCGTATTGGCTTAAGGATCTGAGCAGGTCTGCAACGTTTTAGATAAAGACTCCGCCTGCCCTTTTCTACAGTAAAGTGAACGGGTATGACTCGAGCCTCACAACGAAACCGAGCTGCTTATCTCAGCCTTTTTGGGGCAATCTTTATCTTTTTGCTTAAACTTTTTGCCTATATAACAACGGGCTCGGTTGCTTTTTTATCAGATGCTGCTGAATCTGTGGTAAACGTCATCGCGGCCTTTCTGGTGATCTACGCTATGCGCCTAGCACTTAGGCCCGCAGATTACGAACATCCTTATGGGCACAGCAAAATCGAGTATCTGTCCAGCGCATTAGAAGGTGGCATGATTCTGGTTGCAGCAGGAATCATCATCGTCACCAGCATACCCAAGCTTATTTCGCCCGAGGTTTTAAGTAATGTCAGGATGGGGGTTCTGGTTTCTTTGATTGCAGCTTTAACCAACGCATTCCTCGCACAGCTTATAAAACGGGAAGCCAAGCGGGTGAATTCAGCGGCACTCGAGTCTAATTCCAGCCACCTTATGACCGATGTCTGGACTTCTTTAGGCGTTATTGTTGCGGTTTTGCTTATTACTGTGTCAGGTTGGCCAAGGCTTGACCCTATTATTGCTATCGCCGTTTCGCTAAACATTGTACGTGAAGGCATAAAAGTCTTAAACCGCTCTATTTCTAGACTCATGGACGAGCGCTTACCCGAAACTGAAGAACGCATTATTTTAGATATATTAAATGCTCACCCCAAGGTCTTGGGCTTTCACCGTCTTAGAACACGGCAAGCCGGTTTAGGGCGCTTTGCTGAACTTGATATCTTTGTTAACCCAAGTTTAAGCGTAAGGCAAGCACATGACTTGGTTGTAGAATTGGAAAATAATATTCACAGGCGCTTGCCCAATTTGCTCACGACCATTCATGTAGAACCTTTTGAACTAGGCAAACGTGACGCTGCCACCGAACCTAAAGATGAATATCACGTCTTCTCAGAAAAAAATTAATTCTCATTAAAATGAGCTTGCGCCATTTTCCAAATCAAGGGGAGCGCAAATCTAAAACCATTTTATAGCGGTCACCTCGGTAGCTGCTTCGCACAAATTCAAAGGCGCGCCCATCAGCGTCCAGGGTAATACGCTCGAGCGCCAAGACAGGCACATCCTTAAGAATATGCAGATACTGCCGTTCTTCGGTACTTGGTAGTTTGGCACTCACCGTTTGTCTGGCCCCTTGAGGACTGACGCCAAACTGCTCTTGAATAGCCTTGTAAAGACTTCCTTTTTTTGCCAACAAACTTAGCGACAGACCCGCTAATTCAGGGATAAGGTAGGCTGTTTGTAGCGCCAGCGGCTCATCATCGGCAGTGCGAAGGCGCGTTATGCTTAAAACTTCTGTACGGTTATCAAGATTTAAAGCCTTAGCCACAACAGCATCTGCCAGAACACGCTTAGCCTCGAGCAGTTCACTGCCTGCTTTAAAGCCCAAATTTTGGGCTTCTTCTGTAAAGCCGAGCACGCGGTCAATCATTTGCTCAACCCGTTTTGGCAAAACATAGGTTCCAGACCCCTGACGCTGCTCGAGCTGTTTTTCAGCAACCAGTTCTTCAAACGCGCGTCTTACCGTCATTCTTGAAAGCCCTAAACTATCCGCTAAATCACGCTCAGAAGGCAAGGCCATGCCTGGACTAAGCCGACCTTGGTCAATAGCTTTAGAGAGCTTATCTTTAAGCTGTAAATAAGCAGGCGTCGGCAGCTGCTTATCAATACTAAGGAGTGAGAGATTAAATGTTTGTGGCATCGTAGCGTAACAAACTCTACCTTGTTGCTCGCAAGAGGTCAATTATTTGACTTCCGCCAAGCCCTTCAAATAGTTCCTTTTCCTTTGGGTGTTAGGTTTTCCCCATCTCAAAAGCTTTACTAACCTATCTCGTTAGGAAGACGCTGCTTAGGCAAAAACGTAAGTAAAGGCAGAACGCTAATGCTTACCCACGTTATGATTTAGAACATGAAACCTTCATCTGCCCATTCCCTAGTCATGATTGATCTTTCAGGTCCCAAGCTTTCTGCTGACGAAAAAGCCCTTTTAAGTGAGTATCAGGTTGGTGGAATTTGTTTATTTCGGCGCAATTTTCAAGACCGCTTTCAGATGGCAGAGTTTAGCGCAGAACTGCGGGAATTACGGGGTGAACACTTGCTGCTAGGGGTAGATCAAGAAGGAGGAACGGTGGTGCGTGCGCTCGATGTTCCTTATAGCATTGGCAATATGGCACTTGGCAGTGTCAATACGCCTGAACTTAGTCGCCAGATGGCAGCAGCTACGGCAAGAGGCTTAAGAGCTATGGGAATAAACATTAATTTTGCACCTGTTGCCGATGTCAATAATAATCCCTTAAACCCTGTAATTGGTGACCGTTCTTTTGGGGCAAATGCCCAAGATGTCGCCAAGCATGTAACTGCTTTTGTTCAAGGTCTGCAAAGCGAAGGGATTGCCGCAACTCTCAAACATTTTCCAGGTCATGGTGATACTGCTACCGACTCACATCATGATGTTCCCAGGCTCGAGGCAAGTTTAGAGCGTTTAGAGGCGCTCGAGCTTGTTCCTTTTAAAGCAGGTATTGCCGCAGGCGCAGCCTGTGTTATGAGTTACCACGGCAAAATAAGGGCAATTGACCCAGATAATCCAGGTACCCTGTCGCGCAAAGTCATGACAGGCTTACTCAGAGATACGCTTGGGTTTGATGGGGTAAGTTTTACGGACGCCCTAGAAATGCAGGCCATTGCCAACGCTTACGGCGCTGAAGAAGCTGTCATAAGGGCGCTAGAAGCGGGTATTGATATGCCGCTTTATGATGTCCATCAGGGTTCTGTCAAACAACATGAGGCCATTTTTAAAGCCGTTGATAAAGCTCAGCGTGACGGAAGGCTAGCTTCAGAACAAATCAGGCGCTCGCTCGAGCGCCTAAACCGCTTAGCCAAACGCTATCCTCCCAAACCACAACCTGAAGCAGCCTGGGCAGAGGGTGACAAAGAACTGCTAGCAACGGCTGCGGCTAAAGCTGTCTGCAAACAAGGCGTTTTACCTGTACTTGACCCAAACATCCCTCTAACCCTCGTAGCCGCTGATACTCATGTAGGGGGTAGTGCCAGCGATATGAGTCTGACACCTGCTTACGCCCTTGCCAAAGTGCTGAGCCAAGCAGGCTTTAACATTACCAAACAGTTTTATAAGCCTGATTCACCAGAAAGTATCTTAAGTACGCTTTCTAAAGATGAATCTGTCATCTTTGTTTCAGCTTCACGCACGCGCTTAAACCAAGAAGAAATCAGGCTGGCAAAAACCTTAGCTGAGCAAAGTCAAGGTTTTGTTCATATTGCTCTCTGGAACCCTTATAGCGCTAACGATATTGGTCAAGCAAGTATTATTAGCTTTGGCTTTAGTGAAGCGTCATTAGAGCAAGTGGCTCAGGTTTTAAGGGGAATGCCAGCCCTCGGTCAAGTGCCTTTTGCTTAAGTTAAAGCAGAGATTCTAAAAATCTCTATACTTTATACTCTTATGAACCCTTAGAGGATACTGAAATCATGAAATTCTTGCTTGTTCCACCTGACACACGCCCACCCACCCTGGCTTTTCCCAAAAGGCTTATTCAGGCAACAGGTCATAGTGTCAAGGTGCCACCGTCAAATGCGCTAAATAGGCTAAATGAACCTGGTAGTTATAAAATGCTCGATGCCTGGCTTCAGACTGAGGCAAAAGAAGCTGACATTCTTATTCTTTCCTTAGAACAGCTTTGTCTGGGTGGCATGATTCCAGCGCGCAGGGTTAACGATAGTTTAGAAGAGGCTCTTGGCAAGCTCGAGCTTTTAAAAACACTCAAGCAGCAAAACCCAGCCTTACGCATTTTGGCCTTTGGCGTTATTGTTCGGGTCGCTCATGGTAATGACCCTTTAGAGGAAAAACCTTATTTTGGAGAGTATGGCGACGCTTTAAGGGCTTACAGTGAGGCATTTGACCGTTTTGAACGAGAGCCCAATCAATCACATGAAGCCAATCTCCATCATTGTTTTAGGGTGCTACCTGCCGCTATTTTAAATGACTGGCTCAGTACCCGAAAACGCAACCATTTTCTGCATCTTAGAGCGCTCGAGCTGGTTAAAGATGGCATCCTGGAACATCTCTGTTTAACCCTAGATGACACCAGTACCTACGGACTTGCTGCCGCTGATCGCCGCGCGCTCGAGGCAAAAACCGACGAGCTTGGCCTATGGTCAAAGGTTAATATTTACCCAGGTGCTGACGAAGTGCCAAGTACCCTTATCGCTCGAGCTTTAAGCCCGAAGCCTACTAAGGTTTACCTGCATTATTCGGGCGTTTTCGGGCCACAGACCGAACTGCTTTTTGAAGACCGACCTGCCGGTGAACTGGTCAATGCGCAGCTCCGAGCAGCCCATTGCAAAGTCGTTGAGCAATCTAAAAACGCAGACTTCATCTTGGCAATAAACACCCCTGCCCATAAACAAGCGCAGTCTCAACCTGACTATGCCACAGTTGACACGGCAGCGCGCTATTTACCCAGCTTTATTGATGCAATTGAGCAAATGCTAGCCGATACTAAGATCTTAAGTCTGGCAGACATTGCCTATCCCAATGGCGCTGAAAAACGACTTATGACCCTAATTGACGGGCTTAAGCTTAGCCATTTAGCAGGCTTTAGTGGGTGGAATACTGCCGGCAATAGCCTTGGCACAGCAATTGCACTGGGTGTTTTACACCCTCAAATAAAAGACCCAAAGCTTTTTTATCACTTACTTTTTGACCGATTGGTTGATGACTATCTTTACCAGGCCATTATTAGAAGCGCGGTTGATAAAAAGCTTGGTGGCGCAAACCCCTTTGACCTTGGTCAGCAAAAAGCTCAGGCAGAAACCCTGATTAATGAAATGCTCGAGCCTCTTGCTCAGGCGCTCTGGCAAAAACACTTTGCTCAGCTTCCTTACCTGCTTATCTGGCAAGACGCAACCCTTTCCTGGCCCAGACTTTTTACGCTCGAACTAAACTTTTACCTCGAGGACAAACGTGAACAGTCTGAAAGCTGATATTGCGATTATTGGCGGGAGTTTAGGCGGCGTTGCCGCAGCGCTAGCAAGCTTAAGAGCAGGCTATAAGGTTTTACTAAGTGAACCTAGCGACTGGCTTGGAGGTCAGGTAAGCTCACAGGGTGTATCTGCTCTGGATGAGCACAAATATATCGAAAACTTTGGTGCCACAAAAAGCTATTACGAGTTTCGGGAAGCTATTCGTGATTACTACGAAAACCGCTACGGTATTAGAGTTAAAAACCCTGGCAACGGCTGGGTCAGTGGTCTTTGCTTTGAGCCTCAAGTTGCCGAGCAGGTTTTAAGAGAAAAGCTCGAGCCTTATTTACAAACAAAACGCCTCACAATTCTCTATAAAAGTAAAGCTATAAGCGCCGAGGTAAAAAACCTAACCGTAAAAAGCGTAAGGCTAAAAACACCCGAAGACGACACAACAGTAATAGCAAGCTATTTTTTGGATGCTACCGATCTGGGTGAGCTTTTACCTTTAACGGGTACTGCCTATGTTAGTGGCGCGGAAGGTCAAATTCAAACGGGTGAAGCACAAGCAGGCGAGGCAAACTCTGATGAGGTACAAAGTTTTACTTACTGTTTTGCGCTCGAGCACTGCCCTGGTGAAAATCACACCCTTGCCAAACCAACAGATTACGAAAGCAACCGCAATCTTCAGCCTTACACTCTGGCACATGATGGTGGCAGGCAATACCGTATGTTTGAAAAAGGTCTAAAGGGCGAATTGCCCTTCTGGACGTATCGGCGCATCTTTGATGCCAGTCAGTTTAATGATTCAAGTTGTCCAAATGATCTAGCACTCATCAATTGGCCTAGTAATGATTTTCGCTTTGCTAATTTGATAGATAAACCCTTAAGCGAACAAAGAAAAATTCAGCGGCAGGCAAAAAACCTAGCACTTGGGTTCCTTTATTGGTTACAAACCGAGTGCCCACGGGATGAAGGTGGTTACGGCTATCCTGAGTTTAAACTGCGTAAAGACCTTATGGGCACACGAGATGGCCTTTCAAAAATGCCTTACATTCGTGAGTCAAGACGACTGGTAGCTTTAGAAACCATTCGAGCAGACGATATTTTAAAATCTGGTCAACGAGCAAGAGCCAGACATATAGCAAATTCGGTAGGTATCGGCTGGTATAATCTTGATCTACACCGAGCCAACAAAAGCGAAGAAGAAAGCGTTTTTCAACCTACCGTTCCCTTTCAGCTTCCTTTAGGTGCGCTCATTCCACAAAAAAGCAAAAACCTACTGGCAGCCTGTAAAAATCTTGGTACGACCCACCTGAGTAACGGAGCTTACCGTGTTCACCCTGTTGAGTGGGCCATTGGTGAAGCAGCAGGCAATCTGGCATCTTACTGCCTCAGACATAAGTGTTATCCTTTTGAGGTTTGGCAAAACCCTATAGAAACTCGGTCTTTGCAACTCCAGCTACTTAAGCAGGGTGTACCTCTTGCCTGGGTCAGCAATGTCCCCTTAGATCATCCTCTTTTTCAAAAAGCTCAAGTTTTTGCTCTTGATAGATTTTCAGACAAGCAAGCGACTACGCTCGAGCTAGACCTCAATCTACTTACAACTTAACCAAGCCCCTTGGACGTACGTCTATTACTTACATTCAATGTAAGCCATTAGCTGATTTCTAAGAGACTTTATATGTGCTATATCTGGGTCACCTAGTGCAGCAAAAACACTTATGAAGCTTTCTTTAATAAAAGGAGGTAAGCCAATGTGCAGTGTATTTCACATCTGATTGGTCGTAAAACCTCAAACTAGCAATAAGAAAAAAACTCTAATGTTATGCCCTTCATTTTCACTATTTAACGCTTAAATAAAGCATCTCAGTCTAGCCTCAAACGTATGACCAAACTGCCCAAATACTTAAACCCTTTTGACTAAAAATTAAACCCTATGAATCAGATTACATGGTTGCTTAGCCGAGGCGTTATTTTCAGACTCTGAGGTAGTATCCAGAGGTCTGTTAGGAGAGTCATGAAACATGTACTAAAGCTTTCCATCGTTTTGCTTAGTTTGCTACTGCTTAATGCTTGTAATACTTCAAATCAACCTGAAACCCTGCTCGAAACCCAAAAAATCTCGCATCCTAATTTCTTTATTGACGAAACCAAATTACCCTTTGAATCGTATTCAGGTAGCACCCCTTATTGGGGCATCCATAACAAAGCGGGTTATCAAATCGAAGTTCCAAGTAATTGGAATGGCGATCTAGTTGTCTGGGCGCATGGTTATAGAGAAACCAATCCACCGCTCGAGCTCGAGCTTACGGTTGATATGCCTCCTTTACGTCAGTGGTTTATTGACAATGGTTATGCCTGGGCAGCCTCGAGCTATAGCAAAAATGATTACGATGTAGCCCAAGGTGCAAAAGATACCCATGCCTTAACCCAATTTTTTAATGGCTTAGTTGGTAAGCCCCAACACACCTATATTGCTGGCGTATCTATGGGTGGTCATGTTACTGCGGTGAGCATCGAACAGTGGCCAAATACCTATGACGGCGCCCTTCCTGCTTGTGGTGTTCTTGGTGACTACGAACTCTTTGATTATCTGCTTGACTTCAACCTTGTCGCCCAGGCTCAAGCAGGCATAACGGCACAGTTCCCACCTGACAGTAACTACCTAACCACAACTGTTCCCACAATCAAGGCTAATCTTGAGCTTTACCCAGGATACTTTCCCTTTGCTTTAAACCAAGCTGGTGAAAACTATAAAGCTGCCTTAAAATACCTTTCTGGTGGCCAAAGACCCATTTATGATGAGGGTTTTTTATTCTGGACATACTTTACCAATGATGCCTTGTTTGGTCTGGGTATGAGTGACGGCACGCTGGCAAGATCACCTGGTGTTGCCGTAGATAACAGCGCTACAATTTATCAGTTTGATACTGACCCAACCTTAAGCCCTGCTGAGCAACTGTTAAATGACACCATCTTACGCATCAGTCAAGACCCACAAGGGCGTCACCGTGCGGGTCTCGCCAATGTGCCCCCTATCAGCGGTAAAATTACAGTTCCTGTACTTACCTTGCACACCCTAGGTGACCTGTTTGTTCCTTTCTCTATGGAACAAATTTATGCTGAGCGGGTAGCAGCTAACGGCGCTTCTGATCTGCTTGTGCAACGTGCCATACGTGATGTAGGCCATTGCTCGTTCACTGGCTATGAATTGGTCACAGCTTTTGCTGATCTGGTCAATTGGGTTGAAAATGATGTCAAACCTGCTGGCGATAATATAACAGACCCTACTGAAGTTGCCGATCCAAACTTTGGTTGCGCCTTTACACAAGGAGTCCATCCGACGATTGAAGCAATTCGTCCTTATATTCCTTTACCCACCTGCCCCTAAAATCTAAAAATCTCCTTAACACACACGCTAGGGCTAGTTTTCTCGCCCTAGCGTGTGTTCTATTTTCGCCCTTTATTTTCTCATACTAGGGTTTTGAATATTGGTCACATTCCTAACGATGGAGTCCATCTCTGCCTTATACCAAGCGGAATTGATAATGGTGTTACATCATCAATTCCGCTCTTTGATCGTACGCTCGGACAAGCTAAGACTCCCTTTTCAGTTGAGTATTACTTCAGTTTCACTTCAGATTGTCTTAAGAAATAATTCAGAGTTTTTAATCATACTTTAAGTGAAAGGACTTATCCATGTTTAAAACTTTTTCAACACTAATTTTAGGACTTTTACTTTTTACCGCTTGCTCGAGCGTGAGTACTTCTAACCCCAAGGTGCCAGTAGGTGTTAATGAATTAAATCTGGCGGGCTATGTAAGTGGAACATCTACCAACCTTACTTTAAACGGTCAAAGTCTCAACTTAAGCAGCGCCAGCATTCAAAAAGATGATAGCAGCAGCGATGCTAGCGCCATTCAACCTGGTGTCGAGCTAAGTGCTAAAGGCAAAAATGGTTCCGATGGTTATCACTTAAGCGAAGTATCTGTAAATAGCCGCATAAAAGGCGTGGTAGATAGCGTTAATTTTGACGCTTCTAGCCTTGAAGTCGTGGGCGTAAATGTTGCCGTTGACGCACTTACGGTTATTGTTAAGCTCGAGTCTGATGGTAGCTTTAGCGACTTGACCCTGGCAGATATTAATGCAGGTGACTACCTTGAAGTTCACGGCGCAGTTCAAACCGATGATTCGGTTATTGCAACCCGTCTAGAAGTCGAAACGGAAGACAGTGGCAGTGTTGAACTTCGTATGCCCATTCGTAACCTTGATACCAGCACCCAAACCTTTAGCTATGGCCTTTTAAATCATGTGGTTGATTACAGTAGCGCTAGTTTTAATGGCAATCTGGTCGAAGGCAGCATGCTACGCTTTAAAGGTAGCCTGAGTGGCAACATCATTACCGTAAGCGATATGCGCTCTAAACCCAATCATGACGAACATGACTCAGGTGACACTGAGCTTGAAGGACCCGTAAGTGCTCTTGATGAAACCGCCAAACAATTCAGCGTTTTAGGGTATACCGTTGATTACAGCAGCGCCACCGTAAAAGGTACGCTACTTGAAGGCGCAAGGGTTGAAATCAAAGGCAGTCTTAATGATAGTGGCATTATGGTTGCCACTAAAATTGAAGTTAAGCATGAGCGCGGCGGTTCAGGTCGTGCTGATAGTCGCGGCAAAGGCCCCATCGAGGCTATTGATTTGAGTACCGATATTGTGACGATAGCAGGCTCGAGCTACTGGACCGATGCAAACACCAAGTTTGAAAAAAATGATAGCCATGTTAGCCTTGCAGACTTTGCGGTAGGCGACTGGGTCGAGATCAAAGCTGACAGCACCCGTAGCAATGATCAAGGTTTGGCCTATGCCACCAAAATGGAGAGCAATTCTGAAGATAATGTTAGCGACGGACCCAATGATGGTTCTCATGATGGTAACGATGGCGAGCATGAGCAGCCTTCAAACCCAACAGGTGAGCGTGAATTAAGCGGCAACATTAGCAATTTTGATATGACCGCGCAGAGCTTTAACATTGGCAGCGTCTTGGTTATGGTTACAGATGCTACCGAGTATAAAATCTACTCTCAAAAAGGTGATGTTGACGCCAGCACTTTTTGGTCAGAAGACCGCAATGATGTCATGGTTAAAGTTGAAGGAAACCTAGACGGAGACAGCTTAACCGCCAAAGAAATTAAAATTCGCTAAAGCTTTAAGTTTAAAGAAAGGCTCGAGTCAAGGCTCGAGCCTTTTTCTTTGCCTCAGTCAGCGCAAAAAACCCTCATCGACAGGTACTTTTAAGCCCGTTGCTAAGGCGTTGGTCTGATGAGCCATCGCGACAACTGCCAGAAGTTCCTGATACTGCCCATCCGTCATACCTTTAGCAAAAGCCGAGGCCGTATGGGAATGGATGCAGTAATCGCAATTATTGGCAATAGACACAGCAATATAAAGCATTTCTTTTTGCAGAGCGTCCAGTTCACCTGGTTTCATAACGGCTTTTAAGCTTTCCCAAGTACGTTTTAGCGTTTCAGGGTGATGAGCTAACGCCTTCCAGAAATTGTTAATAAAGTCTGACTTTCGCACGCGCCTGATATCATCAAAAACTGCTTTTACTTCTAAGCTTGCATCTTCGTATTCTATAAGGGATACCGTTGCCATTTTTTCTCCTTCACAGCTATCTGAACCGTCTTGAACCATGGGTATCATCAATGCCTTCTGGCTACTCAGCAATCCTAGTCAGTACCTCTGGTTCAAGACTACTTGCTCACGTTTATTTCCCAGGGAAATGAACGGAATTGGTACAGACCTTATTTTAGAACCAGAAGTTTAGGCCATCTTGAAATCTTCAATGATCATTCTCGCTATACTAAGCTTATGAAAGCAAAAAATGTCTTGGGCACCGAACTTAGAGATTGTTCTTTAGATCCTCTCACTGGGTTTTACCGCACGGGCTGCTGCGATACGGGTATGGGAGATCTTGGGGTACATGTGGTTTGTACCCGAGTGACGGCTGAGTTTTTGCAGTTTAGTCAGGCGAAGGGCAATGATTTAACGACACCCCGACCCGAATTTGGCTTTGCAGGTTTAAAACCCGGCGATCAGTGGTGTCTTTGTGCCTCTCGCTGGCAAGAAGCGCTAGAAAATAACGTCGCCCCTCCTGTTATTTTGAGTGCGACCCACGAAAAAGCGCTCGAGCTGATTGCCTTTGATGATTTGGTTGCCAACGCCTTAGCCGAGGCCTTAAATTAGTGACAAATAAAAAAGCGACCTAAAATCTAGGTCGCTTTTAAAAGGTAGAAACGCTTTAGTCAATAACGATAGGCGTATGCATCCCAGCTTCATGATGACCCGTGACAAAACAGCCCATTTCCCATTCACCTTTGACATCTTCGGGAATACTTACTACAATTTCAATTTCCTTGCCTGCTTTAAGCTCGAGCTCAATAAGACCTGGAGAAATGGCGTCCCAGCCATCCCCTTCTACTTTGATTTCTATAGCTTCAAATAGATTTGTTTCATAATCCTCTCTTTGTCCTTTGTCATTCAGCATAAAACTCTGCCCCCAGAGTATTTCATGATCCAGTTTGTCAGTATTTTTAAAGTGAAATGCGTAGGTTTTACCTGCCTCAAGTTTAATAGCCTCATTAGGTCCTTGACCTTCTAGGGTGAAGCTAAAATTATTAAGGCTAATGTTTAGAGTTTGCTCTGCTTGAGCACCACTTTCCTGAGCAATAGCAACCATTCCAACCATTAAACTAAGACCTAAAATACTTAACAATCGCTTCATGATGCTTCCTTTTTTTCCAGCAGGTTGAGCCTGATGATAGCTATATTATTTCGCCAGATTAAATCTTTTCCTATGGCAATTGGTCGGATGCATTATCCGACTTTGGTCTGATAGCTTTGTCAATCTGATAGCTTTGTCAAAAGGTCTTATCGCTAAAGAGGATTCTCTTTTGATCTTCGATCGTTAATACAGTATCTAGGGAGCTAACTGTTTGCTCGAGATTCAAGCCGCCTACCCGCTCTGAACCATTCAGTAAAACATCACCACTAATAGTCCAATTATCTAGCTCTACAGGTTTGGCATTTTTGAAAATGCGGCGGATAAGACCATTAGGTAGCGAAAAGGATTTCCCTTCAAGCGTCCAGCGATTGTTAAACTGGTGTTTAACATCTTCAATAGCATTATCAAAAATCACCAGATGATAAGCAAAGGTTTCGTTTAGCTCGAGGCTAAAGCCTGTCGCTGTAATGCTTCCAGAAATGCTTTCCTTGACTTCAAAATCGACCCCTGGCGGATTGATATCGCTAATGACATTGCCTTGGGTCAAGGTATTCACAGTAAAGGCGAGCCCATCTTTAACCAGGATGCCTTTAATCGTTTTCTGATAAACACCCCTTTGCTGAATAAGGCTAATATCAACCTTTGTACCTTCAGACGTTTCTAGGCGAAAGCTTAAATTATGGTCTTTACGTAAAGCCCGCTGCCCATCTGGTTGACTTAGGTCAAAATTAAGATTTTGAAAGCGGTAGGTCAGGCTCGAGCTGTCACTAAACTTAAGCTCGAGCGCATCTGTTCGGTCACTGACATAGCTAAAACTGCCATTAGCACTTTGGCTTATGGTTCCTGTGCTGACCAAAGTCGTTACGCCACTTTGCGTTGTAGCAAAAGCAACTGCATCGATGCCCAATTCTGCTCTACTCTGCTCAAGCTGCTGGCGCTCAAGGCTAAGAGCCAAGGCAACTTCAGGTTTAACTCTAGCACTTGGATCAGGTTCAGTTTCAGCCAGTACACGAATCGTTACGCTGGTTTCATCTTGCAAGCTTTGACCCTTAAGCTGCGCTTGCACTTTCAAACTAACGGTAAAAGTACCTGCCTGGCTAAAGACATGATCTTGCTTAAAGCCAGTAGCACTAAAGCCAGCACCCTCACCAAAATCCCAGCTGGCACTATCCATAGTTGCATCAATCCCAGTCGAATTTGAGGCATCAAATTGAATGCTTAAGGGGGCTTTACCCTCGAGTGTCGAAGCCTTAATAACAGCTTTAAGTAAGCTACCCGTTTCAGGTTGTGGGCTCGGTTGTGGAGAAACATCAGTTGTTTGGC
>JAHEBB010000043.1 GCA_024642575.1 Trueperaceae bacterium
TAATAGGTTTTTTTCTTTACCCCTGTTAAGCGTTTAAACTCTGTCGCTTTCCTATCCTTGATTTCGTCATAATACATTCTCCTACTTTCTTCCTTTTCGTTTTACTTTTGCAAGAGGTCTATTGAAAAATGCAATGAAAATGCTTTCTAGAGCTTCGCAAAAGCAGGGCTCTGAATAGATTCCTTACTTCACTGGACTGATATATGAAAACGCATGACTAAGGAAACATCCGACTTTACTAATAACCTTAAGAAGTTAGGCGAGACTGCTGATTTGTTCTAAAAACTCGCCAGACAATTTTAGGGTGCAAGAGACTTTTACTAACTGAGCGTAATCCGACTACTTTCATAAACGCCATAGCTACCACAGGGTCATGCTGGGCTGCTTGGTGAAGATAGTTTAGATAGCGCCCTAAAAGCGTTGAAACCAGACTTCGTTTCCCTTCAACCCCGTCTATGCGTAAATCACCACCCACCGTAATTGACCAAGGGTTGTCAATGAGTTTACGGGCTTTTTTGAAAAAGCGCTTTGCCAGCTTATGGTTTCCATGGGCAAGTATGTCATGAAGCGCATTGGCTTCCAAAGCGGCAACCGTCATGCCTTGCCCGTAAACAGGATTGAAACTGCAAATGGCGTCACCTAGCACTAAAAAACCATCGGGGAAGCGGCTAAGACGCTCATAATGACGGCGAATATTTGCGGGAAAGGTAGCAGGAACAGGCGCACTTAGGGGCTCGCTATTTTTTATAATGTTATAGATATCAGGTACAGGTAAGGTCTTGCTAAACTCGAGAAACGCATCTGGGTCAGTTGGGGCATGATCACCCAGATAACCAGCAATAGAAACAATCCAGCGGTCATGTTCCTGAGCTGCCAAAACACCTAGGCGGGTGCAAGGCTGTGAAGCTATATTGATTAGCGTTAAATTTTTATGCTCAGGGTTACGGCGATAATAGCGGCTGACATAACCCATGCCAATACGAACCTGCTCTTCTTCGGGTTTCTCGTAGCCTAATTGCTCGAGCCACTGAGGGCTGCGAGACCCTCGACCAGAGGCATCGACAACGAGATCGGCCTTAAGAATTTCTTCTGCACTACCATCCTGGCGGCGAATAAGCCGCACACCTTGAACACGCGTTTTGTCTTTACTTGCAGCTAGACCCAGGACATCACAATTTTCAATAGCTCTAATATTGGGTAAAGCCAGGAGTCGTTTTCGCACGTTACCCTCAAGTAACGGTCGGCTAAGATAAAGCCCTTTTAAATCAGTTTGAAATTGGCAATGATAGTAGCCACCAAAAAAGCGTTTTGAACCAAGCATGGGATCGCTAAGAATAGCGCCCTGGCTAACCAAATCTGGGCTTAGACCAGGAAAAAAGCTTTCTAAAACCTGCTGTCCTGTTGGCAAAAGGGCATGGGTATGTTGACCCTGAGGAACGCCTTTTCGGTTTTTCCCAACTTCAGGAAAGACATCTCGTTCTAATAAGGTTATCTGGTCAAAATACGGGCTTAGCGCCCGAGCCGCCAGAAGCCCCGCCATACTTGCACCAATAACAATAGCGTGTTGCGTTTCATGGTTCATATCAATATCCTTTCTTAAACTGAAAAATCAGTTGCTTGCGAAGGCGCGAACTTAAAGGTTTACTTTGCTGTCCTGTTGAGATAAGAATTGAAAATTGCCTAGCCTAACTAGGCTTAGAACAAGCTGGCAAACCAAAATCCAGTGGAAAAACTCAACTATGACTATGAGCAAACTCTGCCAGATAAGATTTACTTGAGACCCATAAGGGGCTAGGGGTGGTATTAAAACGCTCTGAAAATAGTGACCCAAACATAGCAAGCCAAGCAAACTTGCAAGCTGGACTAAATTCCTTTGCATACGTTTCTCCTTTCAAGGGACTCAGGTAAACAGAAACTAAGTCTTATGGAGAAACTATGGAGCAAAAAACTGTCGAATTACCAGCCGAAAAACCGTTGAATTTTAGGCTGAACAGTCATGAACCCTGGGTATCATCAATGCCTTCTGACTACTCAGCAATTTAAAGACAGTACTTCAAGACTGTTTGTTCTCGTTTATTTCCTTGGGGAATAAATGGAATTGATATTAGCTGCGCAGCTCGAGCTGCCAAAGGTAGTCAGTAAGCCGCTCAATTCCGACATTGAGTTGATATCGGTAGGTACCAAACGGTAAGCCTAAACGCTCTGCTGCTAGCTCTTGAGTCAGGGCACTTTCAAAGAAAGTAGCATTAAGGGCGCGGTAGAATTTTTCGTCTTTGGTTTTATCTTTGAGTTTAAAAGCTGCGTCTTTTAACACTACTTGTAAACCTTGCAGCTTATCTTCAGCATCCTTAACGAGACTCGAGCGCAGCAAAGGATTTTTAGCTAAGGCATTTGCTTGATGATAATCACGGAGTGCCTGTTTAACTGCTTCAGAAAAGTCAGGATGTGAGAGCACGAAGAGTTGCTGTGGTGCAGGTTCTCGCTCGAGCCCTTGAACCGTAAGATCAGAAACCAGTTCACGCTCACCAATTCGCCGCACATAATCTGAGACAGGGCTAGGTCTAAAATCACGGGCAAAGACACCAAACGTTTTACCATCCATTTTAAAATCAGCTTCTTTGGAACGTTCCATATCATAATAGAGAAAAAAGGGATACCAATAGTCTGCTTTTGTGGTACAGAGCACGACCCAGGAAAGATTAGCCAAACTCCACCACTCGAGCACAAAAGCTGAGGTAAGTTGATTCGTCACGGCACTGGCAAGTTGATACTCTTGTTTGTCTATAAACAAACGGAGCATAAGTGCATTGTCATTGGGTCTTAAGGCAGCCTTGTTAGTCATAAACTTCAGTATGACCGCTAAGGCTGGGTCAGCATTTAGATCGTCTTCATCCAAATCTTGCAGTTTGAGGCTGATATAAAACCCTTCAATTTCAGGATTAGCACCCCGAGCAACGCGAAAGGCTTCGGGCCTTTTTTGTAAATAAAAGCGCACTATCTCTACGGTTGCTTGCCCTTCATATTTTTCTGTTATAGCCAAAATGTCTGCAAAATCACTTGATTTGGCTAGGTCTATGTAAGCACTGCCAATTTCCGAAAATTTCCAAAATGGCTTTACGACTGGGTTATGGCGGTGTAAAAAATTTAAGTCAAAAAAAGACCTGAGTTTCTCGAGCCCCGTTTGAGCATCCATCTGTCTAAAATAATATTCGCGCACACGGCGATGAATTTCGTTATAACCTTCGGGGTCACGCCAGCGAAAATCGGCATCGATCAGCTCTCGAGCCAGATCGTGGGGAAACAGGCCAAAGGGTCCTTGATCAATAAAGGATAGCGTTCTCAACCAGGCAAAGATGTCAAAAACATCCTCTTGATTAAGCGCTTCACGAAGTTGCGCTTCATTAAGCGAGCTTACCTGCGAACATGCCTCTAGCGCTTGACGGTGCAAAGAACTTGGGGCTTCTTCTATAAAGCGTTTTAATAATAACTGCACGATATCAGCAGCTTCATTTAGCTGAAAGGGTTTTTTGGTCTGATTGATAACATCTGCCACTAAGGAAAGTGCTAAAGGATGCCCATGGCTAAACTCGAGCAGACCTGCATGCTGATTTTCGGGAACGCCGCGCTTTATTAGTAAACTATGACTTTCTTCAGGCAAAAGATTTCGCAAGGAAATGGTACGTAAAAGTTGTTGCCACGCTTCATCACTTCGCCATGCAGTACTAAGAGGGGTGCGACCCGCAAACACCAGCAAAGCCGTTTCAGGGAGTTGAGGGATAAAGCTCTCACGTAACCAAGTGTCCAAGGGGCTGAAAAGTTCAAAGGTATCAAGCAGTAATACGGGTTTCTTTAGGGTTTTTAAGTAATCAAAAGGTGAACTATCTAAGGCTAAACCTAAACTTAGACAAAGCACCATCATAAAGCCTTGAGGGGAGGGGTCAATATGTCGAGCATCAAGATAAATGGGGCTTGCCTTATGCTCAGCAGATAGCCTCATAAATTCATGCAGCAAAGTGGTTTTACCAACACCACCAGGGCCATAAATATGAAGGACTACAAAGGGAGGGTCTAAGGCTTCAAGGGCTTGAGCAAAGAGTTCCTTTTCACTCTCTCGACCAACAATAGGACGGCGCGCGGATTTAAGTCGCTGCTCGAGTGTAGCTTTAGCTGGAGACCCTTCAGAATACTCTGTCATGTAGCGCTATGATAATCGGGAAGTTTTCTGAAGACGCTACTTGTGCTGACTAAACTAGTAGACCGCCCATTTTGTTTTGCAAACCCATCAAAACAAAATGCGACTTAGGGGAGTAAACGAAGATGAGTTCAGTATCCATCAATACTTTGTGGTTGGTCTACTAGTGCTTCTAAACATGTGAAGTTTAGGAGATCAGGTTTCGCCAAGTGGGACCTGAGAAAATCAATACACCTCTTGAAAAAGTCAAAGTAAACACTGATTTTCATTAGCTTTGTCATTGCTCATTGAACATGATGTATCTGAATTCAGTTGATACTTTCGCAAGAGGTCTTTTGTTTAGAGCACCGAATAGCTGGGTTTATTAAAGACCTAGAGCGAGGAGTGTGTTTAGTAAAGATGAGAAGCTTAGTCATAAGCAAATTAGGGAACTTAAATGAACGCGTGACGAAGGCGTTCTTTTTAAAACCCTTATGAAAGATTTGGGACGTTCTAAAGCGCGTGTTGACGGGTACCGAGGTTAAATCATGCTTAGGAATAAGCTAGTTTTATAGCTGGGGTATAGTTTAAAAGATGAAATTTATTGGCCTAGGTGGCGTAAGCGAAATTGGCGCATCTTCGTACCTCTATACATTTGCCGACTCTAGCCTTTTAATAGATGCAGGTATTAGACCCAACGCTTTAGGTGAGGCCTCGCTACCTGACTTTAGTTTCCTAAGCCAAGAACCTATTGCCCTTCTTCTAACCCATGCCCACAGTGACCATATTGGCGCTTTGCCTGTGTTAAAGAGAAGGTTTCCTAATCTGCCCGTTTACGCTACTTTAGCAACTGCTTCACTGGCACTGGAAATGCTCAAAGACGCTCAAAAGATTGGGGAAAGTCAAGGCGCTGTTCTCTTTTCCCTAGAGGACCTGGCTAATGCGCTTGCAGGCATTCACATTATAAGAGCAGAGCAAAGCTTTGAAATTGGAGCGTTGACCCTAACGCCTTATCTGGCAGGTCATTTAACAGGTGCTGTTTCTTATTTGATTGAATCAGCTGAAGGTAGTATCTTTCATACAGGCGATGTTAACAACATTGCCAGCCAGACGGCGCCGTCCTGCTATTTTCCAGCGGAGGCCAAAAAGGTTGATGTGCTAACAGTTGAGTCGACCTATGGCGATACTCTGATGCACCTAAACCGCAAAGCTGAGGTTCAGAGGTTCATTGCCAAGGTCTCTGAAACCCTTAATCAAGGGGGACGGGTTTTAATTCCTGCTTTTGCTATGGGCAGAAGTTCAGATGTTGCCTTAACGCTGGCTGACCACATGCGAGGTAAGCTCTTAAGAAGGGTTCCGATTGTTCTGGACGGTCTGGTTAGGACGATCCATGAGCTCTTTTCGGAAGCTCTTTTTAGCGAAATGCCAGAAGCTCTAAGAAACCGCGCTGGGGCAGAAGGGTCTAACCCCCTGTTTGCACCAGAGATTGTCAGGGTTAAAAACCACCAGGAGCGGCTTAACTGGGTAACGAGCCAGGAGCCTATGATTGTGATTGCCTCAAGCGGCATGTTAAATGCGGGTGTTTCACCGCTTTATGCAAAAGCCATTTTAGCTGAAGAAGAGAGTCTGATTGCCTTTGTCGGCTATCAAGATGAAGGGGCACCTGGTAAGCAGTTACTAAACAGGACCGAAGGGGTAAGAGAGATTGCTTTACCCACAGGAGAAAAGGGGAGTTTTGAGTCTATTGGGGTAAGTTGCCAGATAGATTCGTTTTCGTTTAGTGGACACGCTGACGCTAACGGTCTCATAAGTTTAAGCAAGCGCTATAACCCCGATCAGGTCATTGTGGTTCACGGCGAAGGCAATTCGAGATTGGTCTTAAGAGACAAGCTTGCCAAGGCTGCCAGGGTACATGTGCTTAACAATGGCGAAATGCTCGAGCTTTCTTCCTTTGCGAAAAGACCTAAGAGGGTTAAGGCAACTGAAGCAACGTCAGGGTCTGAAACCCCCAGACCAAAACGCAGTACCAAAATGATTAGGTATAAGACTCGAGTCGCTGCTAAGCTCGAGGGCAATAGCCTTATTTTAAACTTTGATGACGATGTTGATATTGAGCATTTATTAGGCGATATTGATTCCTTTAGCATCGAGTTTGCCAGGGCAGAGATTTTAAGGCTTAAGCTTTCGGGTAGACCAAAGTGAAGAATCGTGACATGACTTTAGGTTTAGGCTCTATTTGGAAAGTAGGGGGTTAAGGGTTTGATGAACTCACTTAGGGTGCATAAATTACCGCTAACGTACAATCGCCCCTGATTTATCTTTGCACCCAATTAGGACACTGTTGGCGAAGTCCTAACCCTGAAGGTGAGCAAAACTAGATACCCTAGTAGGCGCGATTTCAAAACCACCGAGCCAGTCTGTCACCCGCTGTACGTTTATAGCTACGGAAGTTATCACATGCTGTAACGCGGTTTTTCCTAGACCGACATAACGCGATCTTCTCAGGTTATTGGCTCGTACCCCCTGAGACATAGTGGACTCGATACCTGAACGCGCTTTGTACTGTTCCCGCCACTCAAGTGTCTGTTGTGTAATTCGGGCTTTGCTTAGCGCCTCGAGCTGTGCTTTAGGTTTGAGTGTGAATTGTCTGGAACCTTTTTTATTACGAGTGCAGAGGTTGCGCGTCTCGCAATAGCTGCAGTCAGCATATCTGAACTTCACAGAGATAAGCTCATTACCTGACGGATCTTCCTTAGCTGTCCAGGAACTACTCTTTTTACCTTGTGGACAGGTCATGGTTTCAGCAGACCAGTCGATGTTGAAACGGCCTATATCGTAAGTGCCCTCTTTGGCTTGCCAGCTCGAATCTATCCTCACCGGACCCAACAACTGTACACCGTAAGTTTCGGGCGTTTTTACCAGCAGGTCGGCGTTAACGAAGGCAGCATCTGCTAGATGTGTCACGGGCAGTAGCGCTTTCGCCTCTAGCGCGTCATGAATCTTAGCGGTTTGATTGATGTCGGATTCGCCTGCAACAGTGGTAATGACGTTGCTGATAATGCGCGGCTTATCAACGTCGCAGGTTTCAGTGAGGAACACCTTATAGCCTGTCCACATCAGGGTTCGTTTATTACCGAAGCCAGCTTCAGGGTCATAAGGCGGGCTGATTCGGCGACCTGCGGTGGCTAAGTCTTTCGCCTCACGCTAGGTGACGCAACCTTCGTTAAACCAGAAGTGATGCAGCCAAACCTGACGCAGCGTTTCAATGATGGGCAAGTCAGCTAAGTAGTTAGGACTGGAGATTGAGAAGACCCGCTGCAAAAGTTCGAAGCCATCTCGACCTACCTGTTCCAAATAATCCACTCGAGCTTGTTTACCATCAACGAGGCGAAACTCTTCTACTCTTAGTGAATACCGCTTAAACCAATCATTTGGCACCCAGGCTTTTAGCCACTCGGGATCAACAGCTGCTATAGCGTTCAGCGCCGCGCGCAAACTTTCAATAATACACTCAGATCGGTTCAGGGCTCTGACCTTAGCGAGGATGTGGGTCGCGTCGCTACGCTGCTTGCCACCAGCCCTGAGTAATCCTTTTGCCTTGAATTGATCCAGCATTTTTTCGAGCAAAACCTGTTCTGCTTCGTGTTCAACTAATCTGCTGCGAAACTCTGACAGCACAGAAAAGTCGAAGCCAGCATCTTCCAACTCTAAACCTAGAGCGTATTTCCAGTCTAAACGACTCCGCACCGCGTCAGCAGCTTGTCTATCGCTAAGATTCTCCAGAAATTGAAACACGGTTACCAGTGCCAGCCGCCAGGGGGCTAGGGCAGGTTGACCTGTTGAGGAAAAAAGAGAGGCAAAGTCTTTATCCTTATAGATGCTGCCAAGCTCATCTCGCAGACGCATGATTCTGTTACCTTTTGGAAACGCTGCTTTGGAGACTCGGATTGTGGTGGAGGGTATCTTGTTTACTTCTTCAGGGATTAACATGCACCATTATGAAGCTATTACCGACTTCGCCAACAGTGTCCATTTAGGCGAGGTTAACAAAATCCCAAATCAGCCCCACTATGGGTTTTTATACGCTTGCTAAGTGAACTTTAGATGCGCAAGGGCTTAGCGTTTATTTTCTATTTGCCAAATCTAAAATTTTTTATGTGGGCGTTCAGTAAGTAGCTGAGTTGATGCTTTGATTATTTCTGATCGTGCCCTGCTAAAGTCCCCTTGTTGAAAGGGTGGTTGAGGATCATATTCAAGTGCAAGCTGAATACTTTCTGCCGTCTTTTCACCGGCTAACTGGGCAGCTATAAAAAGAGCCATGTCAATACCAGCAGAAACACCTGCGGCAGTAATAATTTTACCGTCTTGGACAAACCGTTTAGCGACATACTTGGCTCCACCAAACTGCTGGGTATAGTCGCGGGAAGCCCAGTGCGTGGTAACGGTTTTTCCTTCCAGTAAACCGGCCATGCCTAGGATAAAAGAACCCGTACAGACCGAACATGTCCAGAGACTTGTAGTATGAGCTTCGCGTAGCCAGTCTAACAGGACCTGGCTTTGAGCAGCTTGCATCATGCTGGGGCCACCAGGAACTACGATGACATTGGGATGAGTCAGGTCACTCAGTGTTGCATCGGCTATAAGCCCAAGTCTATTTGTGTCACTGCGAATTTCGCCTGCCTGCTCAGCAATAAATGTGACCTCAGCGTTAGGCAAGCTTGCCAAGACCTCATAAGGTCCAACTGCATCTAGTGCAGTAAAACCCTCGTAGAGAAGAATTGCAATTTGAATCATTTGAGTTTTGCCTCGATTTTCAAGTTAAGGTATTTTCTGTGATTGGATTTGGTAGCTGTGCGCTTTGCCAACGACCCGACCAGGAAGTCCATAAAAGGTAAAGGCTTATGGCAATGCCGTAAAGGGCTGCAGTTAGGGGTACTTGAGCATAGCTTTCTGGCAGATGGTGGGGAAAAAGTTCCAGGGGATAAAGACCAGCCAGGCCAAGGCTAAAATATAGCTCGAGTAAAAAACACCAAGAGCCGATAGCATGATATAGAGAATAAAGACCATAGTGTCTACCGTACCACCCAAATGAGCATAAGTCATACCCAGCCATCCCGTAAATACTGCCCAAGCAATCAGTTCGGTGCGTGCCCCCAGCCAGCGTAATGCCAGGATAAGTAAGATAGAGACCAGTAAGGCGAGCCAGACCAGATTGGGTTTTTGGGCTAAGGAAAGCAAACCTGTACTTACGACTACCAGTAAGAGTAATGTGTAAAGCGTTTTGAGAATAGGGATGTGACTTCTGAAGCTTTGAAACTGGTACCACAGTTCGGTTTGCGTTGAGGTGTCAAAAGGTTGCCAGTGTTTTTGCCTCGAGCCCCAGAGCAAATAAAGACCGATAGGCAAATCAAACAGAATACAGGCATTAGGTAAGTCTTTAAGGAGGATAGGCAGGTCGCGGGGTACAAAATCCCAGACCGAGTGTAAGAGCCAGACGAGTGCCAGAAAATAAGATGATTTAAAAACGCCCAAAGCAGCAAGTCCTAAGTAAACGAGCCAAGTCCACTTATGCAATGGGATGGATATTGGGAAAAAGAGAAGGTTAACAGTTATGGCAACGATTCGAGAAAAATCCGCCACCTAGCCAAAAGCGGATATAAAGTGTAGTTTTTGGCTAGTCAATTTTAAGCTTAAGAAAATATGTCCTAGACAGTGTTTCTTACGTTGATTTCCCAGAGGGTTTTTGGCCATCCCTTATTTTGGCATTTTAAGAATGCCTCTATTGGAGAAAATCAGGCTAAGCTTGTAGGTTTCAGAAATGCCTTTCAGGACAGTGTTTTTAATCAAGTGGCGGATTTTTCCAAGATAGTTACCATACCTGATGCTGCTACAGCATCTGCAACGACCTTACAAAGACTCGAAGATTTTTGGAATGGCGTTAAGCCTGAGCAGACTAGAACCTCAAGGTTCCTGAAATTAGCTGCCTAGACTTTACCAACAGGATCGGTTTCTACAAAAACCCCTAATGAGGCCATCGGGGCAAAAAACAGTGCTTGTCCCCAACCCTACATTTGTGTACACTTGAGTACAAAAGGAGCGACTATGGCAGACTCAGATATTAAACATTTAGGGGTGCGTGAGTTTCGGGAAAAACTGGCAGAACACCTGATGTCCCGTGATCCGATTGCCGTGACCAAACATGGACTGACGGTCGGCTATTACATCCCCACCCATCAGCCTGTCACGGAAGATGATAAACAAGCCTTGCGTGCGGCCTCAAAACGCTTACAAGAACTCTTGGAAGCCCAAGGGATTGATCCTGAAACCCTGATTCAGGAAAGCCAACAATTGAGAAAACAAGCCAAACCCGCAGCCAATGTCTAAACGCCTGATTCTGGATGCCAATATCATCATTCGTGGGGTCTTAGGCACTCGAGTCAGCGATTTGATGGAAACCCATGGGGATCGGGTCAGCTTTATCACCACAGATGAAGCGGTAGAGGATGCCATTGCTTATATCCCGACCATTATGGCAAAGCATGATGCTCATGAGGAGAGCATTACCGCTGCACTGGAAAAACTTGATACCTTGCTGCGCTTTGTCAGTATCCTTTCTTTGGATAACCTGCATTCTTATGAGGAAGCTGCCAGACAACGCCTGAAAAATCGAGATGAAGAGGACTGGCCCTTTGTGGCTTTATCGCTGCTACTCAAATGCCCTATCTGGACGGAAGACACTGACTTTTTTGGCACAGGGGTGCCGACATGGACGAGTGATCGCATCGAACTCTTCTTTGCTGATGCCGATGAGGCAGGGAATACTCACTGAACCACCTAAGCAAAAATGATTCCAATTAGCCTATAAAACTTTGTCATAATTCCTTACAATGAGGTGTTAAGAACACCTAGGAGAGATATATGAACAAGTATGGTGCAGAATTTTTGGGACTTTCTGGTTGGTTCTTGGTTGCTGCGGCAGTGCCGTACTGGCTGCTGCGTTCCCCGATGTTGGCATCGGCCTCCTTGGTGTGTCGCTGGCCTTTGGTTTAACCGTACTGACGATGGCATTTGCGATCGGTCATATATCTGGCTGTCACCTCAATCCAGCTGTGTCGATTGGTCTCTGGGCGGGCGGTCGTTTCCCTGCTAAAGAGCTTTTACCTTACATCGTTGCGCAGGTCTTGGGCGGAATCGTTGCGGGTGGCGTGTTGTATCTCATTGCAAGTGGTCAATCCGGCTTTGAGCTATCTGCGGGTTTTGCTTCAAATGGATATGGCGCTCATTCACCCGGTGGGTATAGTTTGCTGGCTGCGCTAGTAACTGAAGTTGTTATGACCATGATGTTTCTTGTCGTCATTCTTGGCGCTACGGATAAACGAGCACCTCAGGGTTTTGCACCGATTGCCATTGGCTTGTGTCTGACCCTTATTCACCTGATTAGCATTCCTGTTACGAATACATCAGTAAATCCTGCGCGGAGTACGGGTGTTGCTTTGTTTGTTGGTGGTTGGGCGGTTGCGCAGCTTTGGCTTTTCTGGTTGGCACCCATCGGGGGTGGAATACTTGGAGCTGTGGTTTATCGCTTCATTGGGAAAGAAAGCAGCTAACAAAAAGCCTGAAACAGTCCTAGCTATTTTGGTGAAAACCACTCTCATTATTGAGGAAATGTGGCATATGCTATGGTGTTTGTATTATGGCATAGTCGGTTTTTGACCCATCGCAATCGGAATAAAGTGCGAACCTAACTTAGCTAGCTCATTTTTTAGTGATTTTGTTGCTAATCTTAGAATTTTCCCGTGTTGAATTTGGTTTCTAGGCAATAGGTAAACAACAACTCTAAGGTGAAATTGGATTCCATAAGCCGAATCTAAAAAAGGAGAGCTATTTATGGCAACTGCAAGGGTACAAGGAGAACTTTGGAGTAAAGCTGCCCAAGACTGGGCAGAAATTCAAGAACCAGTTCATACACCTATTTGGCAAGCTATGTTAAACGCAACAAAGGTTGGACAAGGAACACACTTTCTTGATGCTGGATGTGGCGGCGGTGGTGCAAGTTTATTAGCATCAGCTTCGGGGGCAAAGGTTACAGGACTTGATGCTGCAGAGGGACTCGTTGCTCAAGCTCGTAAGCGTCTACCTAGTGCTGATTTTCATGTGGGTGATTTGGAAAGCTTACCCTTTGATAAGGATAGCTTTGATGTCGTGTTCGCAGCAAACAGTATTCAATACACAGAAGACCGCCTTGCCGCTTTACGAGAGCTAGCCCGAGTTTGTAAACCTAAGGGTCACATTGTCGCTGGTTTATTAGGCTCCCCAGAAAAGGTAGCTTATAGTAGTATTTTCAAAGCGGTACGAGATACTTTGCCGCAAGCACCTACAGGCGGAGGCCCCTTTGAGTTTTCTGCACCTGGTAAATTAGAAGCTCTTTTTGAAAATGCAGGTCTTCAAGTGGTAGAGCGCGGAGAAGCAGATTGTCCTATGAGCTTCCCAAATATCGAGCAGTATTGGCGAGGTACTTTTTCTGGTGGACCAGTTCAAGCAGCGCTCAATGTTGTCGAGGAAGAGCAATTAAAATCTGCTGTTATTGACGCAGTTCAACCCTTTCTGCTTGATGATGGTCAAGTCTTAATACAACCAAACACTTACATTTACGTGGTTGCAACCTTGTGATTGGTGTAGCTTTTATCTTTACTCTCAAATATCGCCTAACTAAAATATTATAAGGGACTTAACAGTGAAACCGTCTTGGCTAGACTGTTTCAGATAAGATAGTTTTGAGGCCGTTACCTCATCTCACGGCCTCATTTTCATAGCCACTTTGAAACACTTCCTATAGAATGCGTTTCATGACGCAAGACGACAATATTGGTTACTTCGGAACAGATACCGTTGCTAAAATCGGCAAGCCCGATTCTAGCCGCATAAACTAAGGCAAAAGGAGTGTGGTCATGTCCTTAAAGCCAAGTGATGCTAGATTTGTACCAGAAGAAACAGCTCGGGTAGCAAAAGCGGCGTTTCCCAAAGGAAATCTAGCGCTGTTTTTGCGAGATGAATTAGAAGGCTTATATAGCGATGAGCTATTTGCTGATTTGTATCCAGAACGAGGTAAACCTGCAGAAGCACCCTGGCGCTTGGCATTAGTGACTATCTTGCAATTTGCCGAAGATTACTCTGATCGAGAAGCAGCAGATGCAGTGAGAAGTAAAATAGATTGGAAATATGCCTTAGGTCTAGAACTAACGGATACAGGCTTTGACTTTACAGTATTAAGTAAATTCAGGAAGCGTTTAGATCGAGAAGCAGCAGAATCTCGTTTACTAGATGAATTGCTTAAAGTCTGCCAGGCAAAAAGACTCATTAGAAAAAGAGGCAGTGCACGAACAGATTCAACCCATGTCCTGGCTAAAGTCAGAGCCTTAAATCGACTAGGTAGCCATATCGAGGCCATGCGAGTCTGTCTGAATAGCTTGGCAACGTTAGCGCCTGAATGGTTACCAGGGCAATTGCAAAGTCCGAAATGGCTTTAGAAAATTAAGTTAAGAAAATTCATGAGGTTAACTTTAGGCACTTTAGTCCCGATTTATGACGCCCTTGAACGAAAGAACCTTAATAATCGAAAGCCCTTTATACGTTTTACTGATGTGGGTTACGACTTTGCAATTGCCCTGACTTCTACCCCTACAGGTGAGGAGTTAACAGGAACCATTTGACCTGTCCCGTTAATTAAAAGGGCACAGCTTGTTAAATTGAGTAAAAGAGGGATTAGGCTCAAGCAAAGGAAACGATGAGCCTGTTTAGTAACAGCTTTAAAATGTGTCATCCCTGACACCTCCAGTCCGAACCTAAGTCTGCTAGGACCAATTTCCCTTTGCTCTGACAATGCATAGATTCCTAAGCCAATACCAGAAGAATAACTGACGGTTTATGTCAGAAAAGAACGCTAGGCAGCTTAAGTATCTCTTCTTAACAATAAGTTTGTATATGAGGCTTTCTTCTTTATATTATTGGACTAATCCTGTAGTACAGTATGGGTAAATTTAGGAGCTTCCATGGGTATCACCGCACGGTATGGGCCACTAAATCGTTCTACCGCAAACTCTAAAGGAGTCTAAATTGTTACAAACTACTTACCTTTCATCTTTAGCGTCTAAGAGTTTGAGGCGTTTGGCGCAGGCTACTAACTTATTTCTTCAAACGGAATGTGTGGACTGAGTAAGCTCATGCAAACACCTCTGGGTTCGATGGTTTACTTCTTGCTTGCTGCTTTGCTTGGTGCCCTCGGGCAATTCTTATATAAATCGGGTGCCGAGCGTGCAACTGGAACGCTGCTTTCCTACTTACTTAACGGTCGGCTCCTCGGCGGCGTGGTCTGCTACCTTGCCGTCATGGTTTTGTTCGTAGCAGCTTTTCGGCGTGGCGGAGAGTTGAGTGTCCTCTACCCCATTTATGCGACGACCTTTATCTGGGCCGCCTTCATCGCCCTGTGGGCTTACGGCGTTCCGATCAAACCGATCAACGTCTTTGGCATGGTCTGCTTGGTTGCTGGTATGTTTTTTATGGGCAAGTAACAAGTGCAGAATTCACGACTTACTGATCGAGCGCCTGTACTGTGATTTACGGAACTGGACTACGCTTCTTCGTCTTAACGCTGTTTAAGGTCAGCAGGCTAAAACGGGCGAAGGTATCCTAGCTTTCAGTCATAGCCTCCTCTCGTTAGGTCAAGAAGCGGACGAGATAATACCCCAGTGGAAGAACGATCAGCAGGCTATCAATGCGATCTAATAAGCCACCGAATCCAGGTAGCCAGGCTGCTGTGTCCTTAACACCAAATTCACGTTTTATAGATGATTCAATTAGGTCGCCCCAGACAGCGCCAATCGCGACCAGCAGAGGTAGAACAATTATCAAGGCGATGCGATTATCTTCAGGCAAGGCAAAGGACAGGATGGCGACTCCAACGTAAGCGCCAATAAGGTTCCCAATCACCCCTTCCCAGGTCTTGTTTGGACTGATACGTGGCGTCATCTTATGATGTCCCAATGCCTTGCCTGATATGAACGCACTAACGTCACTCAAGGCGACAGCAAGACCTAGTACAAGAAGGATGCCTGGTCCACCGTCAATCCAACGTGCCATAACCACGAAGTGAGAAAGAAACCAAGCCAGGTAGCCCCAACCGAGTGCAGCGAATGCCAGGTGGCGCACACCGGTCTCCTCCCGAAAGATTATTGGCTGCGCCATGGCGACCATCAGCAAAAGCGGCGGCATCAGGTAGAAGAGGTCTATCGAGATTAGCGCTGCTGGTGCGGGAAGTACCGCCATACTGTAAAGCACCCTTCGGTACGACTTGGGTAGGTTGGTCACCTGGGCGTACTCCCGAACGCCCTGCAATGTGAGTGCAAGCGCAAAGACCAAGGTCGGAATAGGGCCACTCAACACAGAGAGAACATAAATCGGCGTAATGACAAACCAGGTACGCCAGCGTTTAAATAAAATGTTCTGGCCCAGCTTTCCAATCTGACCCCGCACCACCATTATAATGGCGAGGAAGGCGACTCCGAAAATGATTCCGAGTCTGGTTACTGTTGAGGCAAACAATGGATCGGTGAAGGGATTCTCATAGCTCACTCTGCTAGCCCTCTTAGCTTTCGTGCTGCAACATTCGAATGCCATACCTTAACCGTGTTGCCACGGTAATAATGCCGCCGACGCTCACGATAATCAGACCGATGGCAAGAAGTCCCCAATTGCCTGCTGGCCCCCACTGAGGTGTCCATGAAGTTGGAGCAAATCCCATGTACAACGCGCAAGCAATCACGACCCACATCCGCTGTGGCTTGGCCATAATGCCAGAGTAGTTGCTTGGCGCATCCGCGACCATAAGCGCAGACCGCACATAGGCAGTCATCACTGCAATACAGGCTGCAGTGAGGCCCAGCACGGGGTCGCCACCAACGGCGAAGCCTGCGCCCACCAGCACAGCGACATCAGAGATGCGACAGGGAACTTCATTAAAAATCTCGCCCACCTTAGAAGTCAACTCTGATTCCACTGCCACCATGCCATCAAACATGTTCGCTAAGAGTCGAATGAAGATTAACGGCGCAGCAACGAGCCACATTGCTCGAGACGCAAAGTTAAGCGTTGTCGCCGCCAGCAACCCCCCGGCGATGATCGCAGTAGTCATGCCGATCATGGAAATCGCGTTTGGCGTAATGCCCCGTATCACAAGCCAGTGGGTGAATCCCTTAGCCCAGCTGGAGTTACGTGCGGGTATCGGCCGACGATTAAGGGTTTCAGCATTAATGCTCATGATCGTGTCACTCCTTGGTTTTTAGTTCTAACTAGTTCATCAATCGCCGCCCGAATCGCCTTGGTTGCTCCGTCATAGGAGGAAAGGGGGCAAATGAAAAGTGGCTTTCCGATGTGGATTTCGCAGTTGCCTCGGCGTGGTATCGTTTGCCCCTTTGGCAGAATCTTTGACAGGCCAACCAGCCCAACGGGAACCACTGGAACCCCCATTTGTGTTGCTAAGAGTCCTGTACCCGACTTGAACTCACCGATCTTTCCAGTGACTGAACGCGTGCCCTCAGGGTAGATCAGCACCGACCACCTCTTGTCGATTAACCAAGCACAATACTCTAGTGTTGGTCGCACGGCACCTTCACGGGCAAATGGAAACCCGTTAATCATGACCGAAATGAACAGGCCCAGCCACCGCTTGGCGAAGAAGTAGTCCTGCGCTGCAGCAACCGCTGTGCGGTTGCGTAACCGCGGTGGCAGTGAGTCAAGCACGGCGACGCTGTCGAAGTGGCTGGTATGGTTGGAGGCAATCAGCACAGGGCCCAAGATATCTTTCAGGTTCTGGAGCCCTGTCACCCGTGGGCGCGCGTAGGCACGGTAGATCGGGAACACCACAGCGCTCTGGAGCACTTGCCGCAGCACCCGTAAGGGCGCCAGTAGAGGCCATTGGCGAACTTGCACGGACACTTTCGCCCCCGAATGTGCAGCGACCATCGACTCCAGCGTTCCTACTGTTGTCGATGGCGCGACCAGCGTCTCATCAATGTACGCGCCAAGCTCTGACTCAATCGCGGAGACTAGCTCTAAGCGGCTGAGCGAATCCAGACCGAGGTCTTCGCCGATCTTCAGGTGAGCTTGCACATCGGCGACAGTGACCTGTGCGATTTGAGCAATGATGCTTTCAACCGATGTCGGCGTCTTCGGTTTGGGTCGGGCAATTCGCCCAGAAACAGCGGTTCCTTCAGTTTCGATTAGCTTGATGACCTCGTGCTTCTTTACCTTCATTGTATGGGTGCGGGGAAGCTCCCCATCTGGCCACACGGTGGCTCCATGGATGTGCTGGTACTCTGCCAGCTGCGCATTGGTCCACCGAACGGCCTTATCAATATCGCTTCCTTCCCGCATTACTGCCACCGCGTGCACCCGTGTTCCATGATCAAGACCAACCACCGAGCTTGAGACAACATCAGGGTGACGGTTTAGCACCTGCTCGATGTCTTCAGGATATACATTTTGGCCCGTAGGTAATACGATTATGTCCTTTTTACGACCAGATAGATGGAGGCAGCCAGCGGTATCAAACCAGCCAATATCGCCCGTCTTGTACCAGCCATTCTCAAAGATTGCAGCGGTTTGTGCTGGTGCTTCCCAATAACCAGGCGTAACTATTTCCCCCTTGACCAGCACCTCACCGTCATTGGCGATTTTCACCTCTATCCCCGGTAACGGTAATCCAACAGAGTCGTAGCCTGGCTTTGAGAGCGGGTGGGTCGCGATAATGGGGGCTGTCTCTGTCGTACCATAGCCTTGAATTATTTTGATACCCATCACAGTCCACTTGCCTGTTTGTTCAGGATCAAGGGCCGCACCGCCAACTACGAAAAACTCCAGCGAGCCACCTAGCTTGTTATGGATCTGAAGGAACACCAGCTGTCGCAAACGCATCGGTAATCGCGCAGCAATCTGCTGCATGACAAACCATGTTCTCTGCTTCCCTGTCCTTGCTACCTCGGCCTCGATCCCATTCATGAAAAGCGTGAGCACCTGAGGAGCCAGTAGCATCGTAACAACACGACGCTCTTTCATCGTTTTCAAGATTGAGGCGGGATGCATGCTGGTAAGGTAGGTAATGTCAGCGCCGCATGAGAACGGCATAAACAAGCCGGCCGTCTGTTCAAACATATGACTTAGCGGTAGTAGGGACAAAATGCGGTAGTAAGATGCACCGGGAATAAAATGGCGCACTGCTTCTAAATCCGCGAGGATATTGCGGTGTGTGAGCATCACACCCTTGGGATCACCTGTTGTGCCAGAGGTGAACACAATTTCCGCTAGATCTTCAGACGCGATGCTGATCGATCTCGGCTCACAAAGGTCGCTGATTCGTGACTCCAGATCCTCTAACAGCACGATCTTTACGCCCAGCGCAGCGCCAGCTCCAGGCGAGAGCCTGGACGCAAACCCTAATGAAAGCCTAGATTTCTCGACCACTCTTGAAACGAACCCCTCATCGCTGCGCAGATCGATGGGAACAGGGATGGCACCGGCGCGAAGGCTGCCAAAAAAGGCGAATACCCATTGAGGCGAATTTGGAGCCCAAATGGCGACTCGGTCACCCTTCTCGATGCCCATTTGCCACAACAACGAAGCCACCTTGCCTGATTGTTCCCAGACATCCTGGTAACTCCACGTCTGGTAACGTAAGCCCGGTTTTATCAAAAGCGCAGGCTTCTCCCCAAACCGTTCTGCAGCGTTCTTTAAAAAGGTGATCAAGTTTTGTTCCATCAGCAACCTCCGCCGCTCGTAACGACTAAGTGTGATATTAAAATTGAATCAGTAAGAAACGCTCGCTTTTCAAAAAGCCTGGCTAAGTATTTTTGCTAACACCTCCATCTGAACAACAAGGAAGTCGACTCTTATCTATGTGACTATGGCTAAAATACTCAAATGTTTCTAGGGTAAAAGTCTTACAGAAATTGTAAATTTAATCCTCTTGTTATACTGAGCTGAATTATAAAGTCTTACGACATTTATAATTCCAACCTAGGGGAGTATGCTCTGACACATTCAGTTTTATGACACGAGTAAATCAGTTTAGAATTAACGCTAAGACACCCTAAACAGGCGCAGGTTCTGTTGAGCTATTCGTATTCTCCGATTTAAAAGGTTTCGTTTCTAAACCTAGACACAGTCAATAAACCCTTAGGGGGATCAACAAGAGGGCTGTTATTTAGACCTGCCCACATGCTTACACCACAAACCTACGAATCTTGAAACCAATTGGTACTTGGTTATTGCATACTTACTGGCCCTATAGCTCCTACCTGTTCGAGCCAACCTAAACAATCTTCAGCCACTTTCTCCCAACCAGGCTCACGCATAAGGTAATGGGCATGGTGCTCGAACGTTTTAAAATCTGCTTTGAATTTCTTACTGGCAAATTGAATCGTTCGAGCCGCTACAAGCTTATCCTCAGAAGCAGCGATCATTAATATTGGCCCGGAAGTAGCGTAGCTGCAAAAAACCGACAAGGATTGGCATGAATTTACTCAAACTTTCCCGTAATCGACTTTTTTTGGGAAAGTTTTTTATAAAATCAACGCTTTCAAGGCGTTTGTGGGAGCTTCTTTCTAGGTGCCCGAGCACTGTTTTCGGGAAAGTTAGCTTTTTCAACCAATACTTAGCTATATTTTGACGAAACAACGCTATTTTTTACCCATAGATGTCGGTATATAGCAGCTACGCTACTTCTGGGCCAAAAAAGGCCATAGTTTAACTATGCCATAGTTTGAGGGCTTGAAAACCCACTATTTCCTTGAGATTGCAATTTACCTTCTAAAAAACTTAAGGT
>JAHEBB010000044.1 GCA_024642575.1 Trueperaceae bacterium
CTTTTGCACCTCTTGTAATAAAGGCTCGAGCTTAGCCTTGGGTGTTTCTAAATAGGTTTTTGCGGCGAGTGTGGCAGCAACTTTGCGAAAGCGTTCCTGGTTAAACCAAATTGTTTCTTCATGTGTGTTAGCGCCAATTAAGCTGTGACCTTTAGGGCTTGCTAAAAACGCTTTGAGTTGGTCGCTTAAGTTTCCTTTTAGTTCAAGCAAGGCCAGGAGCAAAGTAGTTTCTTCATGACCGTAGTGCTTAGTCCAGAAACGCTCGAGCCGTAGCGTTTGAGCGTTCTTGAGCATTTCTTTAGGATTAAATTCCTTAAGCAATCCAAGTATTTGCAATAAAGGTTTTGTTGATTGCAAGAGGCCAGTAAAGGTCGCTAAATCAGCTTTGCCTTGAAAATCTGTAACGGTAGCCAGCAGTTTAGCCTTTTGTTTGCCTGAGGTTTTGCTAAGAGGTGTTTCAATGAGCAAGGCGAGCTTATTGGCTTTGGCTTTTTTGACGAATTCAACAGGCTCGAGCTCTGATCTTAAAAATGCTTCTAGGGCAGCGTAAACCTCTAGATAATCCAGATCAAGAAGGGCTTCTTCGACACTATCTACCCCTTTACCCTTAAGCTCATTAAAAAGGGTTTCATACCTTCCATCGGCGTCATGAACTTCTCTAATGTCTACATAGGCAAGATACTTAAATGCCCCCAGTTCAGCATAAAAGCCTTGCTCCTGAAGCTGGCTCGAGCGCATTAAAAACTCAAGATTAGCCATATGTTCTTTCATAATGACAAAGTGTTTTTCGCCGCCCTTTAAGCCTAGACCGTCAGCAAGTTCACGCTGTTTGAGTTGGTTTTCGGTTTTGTCTTTGAAAAGGCTCGAGTATTTAATCCAGCCTTTTGCGCTCTGAAATTTATTGTTGTACAAAATGAGCGAGGCTTTACCTTTATAGTTATTGGAGTAGGCAAAAACCTCTTCGTTTATAGAGCCTTCAGGAGCATAAAAGTCGTAGAGTAAAAAGTTATCAACTTCGGCAAATTCTGGGCGACGGTGTAGCAGCGGGAATATCTCCCGATAATGTCTTTCTATGAGCCAACTATCGGCATGTTCTTCCCATTTGGCTCGGCGATATTCCATGCCATATTTTTCATAATAGCCTTCAATTTGCCCATGACCAAACATGGGTAGTCCTGGCATGGTGGACATAAGCAGACAAACCCCAAAATACTTGTCATCTTTGCCAAATTGCTCTATAGCAGGTTCTTCATCTGGGTTACTCATAAAGTTGACAAAGCGCTTTAAGATTTCAGGATCAAACTCGAGCGTATTTTTTATACTTTGCCTATACTTAGCATTTTCCTCTTGTTTAAGCATATTCATAAAGGCACTGTTATAAACGCGGTGCATGCCTAATGTCCGCACAAAGTAACCTTCCATCATCCAGAATGCTTCTGCTAAAAGAAGCGTGTCAGGTACTTCGTCGGCAACACGGTCAACCACTTCACGCCAGAATTCTTGGGGAATGGCGCGCTCAAAGTCTTCGTGCGACATGCTGCCGTATTGCGTTCTTGAAGGAATTGCGCCGCCATGCCCTGGCTCAGGAAACCAGAGGCGCTGAATATGCTGCTTGGCAAGCGTCATTGCCGCGTCAAAACGGATGATGGGGAACTTTCGAGCCACATGTAAAATCGTCTGAATCACGGCTTCTCTAGCCTCAGCGTTCAGATAGTTGACTTGCGCAGTATCATTCCAGGGAATCGTTGTTCCATCATTACCATGATAGATATAGCGTTCTTCGCCACTCCAGCGGTCAACCCGTTTAAAGACAACCGCAGCGTCACTGCTGTCATAATAGTGATCTTCTAGAAAGATGCCGACCCGCTCATCTGAAGAAAGGTCAGGGCCGTTAAAACTGTAGCCAGGATAAGGACTGTGTTTAAGTTGGGTAAACCAATCAGGATGCTGTACAACCCAGCGCCCATCAATACCTACATGGTTGGGAACCATGTCACTGGCTAACCTTATGCCCCGTTGCCAGGCACGGTTGCGCAGATTTTCATAGGCAGCGTCACCACCCAGGTCATTGGCAATCTGATAATCATAAAGCGCATAAGCTGAGGCCACCGCATCGGCTTGACCTCTTAAGTGTTTGATGCGTTTAGAGGCCTCACTGCGTTCCCACAGCCCAATAAGCCAAAGACCTGTAAAACCACGGCGTTGCAGTTCATCCAGCTCGCCATCGGGGATTTGATCGAGTCTGGAAATATCTTGTTTGTGCTGTTTTGAAAGCTGGTCAAGCCAGACATAACTGCTTTTGGCCAACATGACGACTCTAGGCATCCAGGCTTTATCGGGACTAAAACGCTCGTATTCATGGCGTTCGCGTTTTGATAAGGTTTCGGTTCCCATGCTAACAAAGTCAAGTACATGGGTTGGGGGAGGACCGCCACCAACAAACCCCATTTTTTGCTCTTCTTTTAAAATGTCTAACGTTTTTAGGATGCGGTCCACGAGTATCTGAAACTTTTCGCCCAGTGCAGGTGCCCAGCGCCTTCTTATGTAATTAAGCTGGCCCTCTAAAGAGCCAGGGCTTGCCAGCGCAGGTGCGCAGAGCATGTCAAAGAGCGAACCTTCCCCTTCAACAAGAGAAGGCTGGTCGGCAAAAAAACCCTTCATGAGTTTAATAACTTTGTCGTAGGCGGTAGCTTTTAGGCTCGAGTCATCAATCAACTCGCTAAACGGGGCAAGGGCAGGATTACTATTAGACATATAGAGCATAAGCAGCTCTTCTAAAACAATTTCCTGATGGGCGACCCCATTTTCTTCCTTGGCTAGATAAGCCTCGAGCGTTTCTTCACCTGCATAAACCGCAGTCGGGGGAAACATAAAACCAAAACTGTGAAGCATTTGATTAAACTCGATGTCAAAGCTTTGTTTACTTAGCTCGAGCGCCTCGGCCATAATTTTTTTGTTAATTTTTTCTTTATAGCTTGCAATCAGCAAATGGAGTAGCTCGTCCAGGAGTCCGGCCGCGTAGAGATCACCTGAGCGAATCGCGAGCTCGGGAAAACGAGTTACATCTCTTACTTGATTTATTTTAAAGCTAAGTGTTTGTGCTTTTTCAAAATCAGCCAGGAGCAAATTGCCATGACTGGAAAACAAGCTTTGCGCAATAGCGTAGCGCTCTCTGGCATAGCGACTTACATGAAACTCACGAGGCGTACCTGATAAAAACAGAGGTAGCAAAAATTTAACCTGCATGGACTCGAGCCTCCTAGCCTTATTAGGCACTTAGTTGTTTTGACCTTACCGTAAGCAAAACGGTTTTCTTAAGCCTAAGTATGACATAGCCGACAATAAAAGAAAGGAGACTCAACTTAGATACTATCAAGGCTTGAAACCTTCCCCTTGACCTAACAAAATAGTTCTGTCCATCCGAGATTGTGTGGCTGGGCGTTTTAATACTATGCTCAAAGAAACTTTAGGAAGATTTGAAGTTTTAGAGAATGGAGCTATTTGTAACAATTTGAGAAAATCCGATGGTTTTTTGGGGGACTCAAGGCGAGGTATCTATCATTAAACAAAGTATTTATCATCAAAAAGGTATAAATTCTTAAACTGACTCATATTTGGATTGGGTAGAGTGAAATGATGAACCAGCGTTTAGCTGCTTTTCTGGCTGTTTTTGTTTTCTTATTAAGTCTCCTGAGTTGTAATTCTGACCTTACTACCACGGGAGATTCTGGGGCTTTGAGCATTCTTAATGAAAGTCTGACGGATGCCTATATTGGTGAACCTTATACCGCCAATATTCGCGCGGTTAGGGGTTTAACGCCTTATAGCTTTGAACTTTCTAAAGGCGAATTGCCTGCTGGGCTCGAGCTTTCAGGTGGCTCAATTGTAGGTACGCCGAGTGAAACGGGCAGTTTTGCTTTTACCGTAACCGTTTCCGATGCCAAGCTATCAAAAAGTTTTGCTGAATATACTCTAAATGTGACTGAGCCACCCCCAGCCGAATTAAGTCTAAATGTACCTACGACTGAGGTACAGCGCCCATTAACCCTGCGAGCTGATTTAAAAAATGTGCGAGATTTGCAGGCGTTCAGAGCGCTTATTTCCTGGGACTCGAGCCGCTTTGAATTTGTTCAAGGCAGCTTGCGAGCTAGTCGGGACAACTTGGCATTATTTTCTCAAGTGGTAGACGGTACTTTAAATGTTGATATTGCCATCTTGGGGGCTAGCCTTTCAGCGGATAGGCGTGTCTTTGAGTTTGAGTTACGACCCATCGAGCCGTCTTTTCTTGAAATTACTACTAAGATTGAGTTTTTATCCTCACAAAAAAAATATAACTATCAGGCAAGCACAGAAGGTCGGGCTCCTGATGTAGCAACCTCTGAAGGGCTGCCACAGGAACCTGTTGACCCCACAAACCCTGACACAAACAATCCAGATAAAAACTCTGGGGGAAACCCATGAGACGCTATATTGGCTTTTTGATTCTTATTTTAGGCTCGTTTGGATACGCTACTAGCTATGACGCTCTTAGTTTTGACGAATTGTTGGCTCGAGCTGAAGTAGCGTTTTATGGCACAGTCATTAGTACGACTGTTATTGACCAAGAGGGTGAACCCTGGACACAGGTGAGTTTTGAAGTGCTCGAGCCGTTTAGGGGTCTTGAAAAAGATGCCAGTAGTTTTGACCTTCTCTTTTATGGCGGACAAACGGAAACAGTAAACAAACAGATAAGCCTAATGCCAACTTTTACAACAGGAGAAAAAGTTCTTGTATTTGCCTATAAAGCCCAGTATTATTCGCCAATTGTAGGTTTTAGGCAGGGGCTCTGGCGTGAAACAGAGAACGGCTTTCGAGGGGAAACAGGTGACCTGTTGAGCCTAGATGGGGATACGCTTGTCTTGAAAGGCGCGGGTCTTAGCCCCAGCGATGCGCTGGCGAGTTTAAAGCAAGCTTTTGAGGTCAAGCCATGAAGCGCAGTGTTTTACTGCTTAGTATGGGACTGATAGTACTTGGTTTACTCTCTTTTACCTATTACGTTGATGTGGATGGGGGAGATGCTGATCTTTCAGGGCACTTGCAAACGGCGCTGGATGCCTGGAAAAGTCTAGATGAAACCCTGACGTTTGAAGAAGCTACCGATGCCAAAGGCGCTGAAGCGCTTATTCGCTATGGCAATGAAGCACTTTTTGGTCCAGATACCTACTCATTAACCTTAAAAACCTCAGATGAGACCAAGCAGACACAAGTCCTGATCAAACCTAGCGCTCGTGATAATCAAAGAATCCTGCGTCATGAAGTAGGCTTACTTCTGGGATTAAACACTGCACCCACTGGCATTATGAACCCTGCGATTACTGCCGAAGATACCATTGACCTTGTAGAAGCCGATGCCAATCAGCTCGAGGCTACCGTTAATGCCGTTAAAGAGGATTTAAACCGTGATGGTAAGGTTGACTTTTATGACTTGTTTGAGTTTTCAAAACTTTATGGGTCAAATGATATTAGTTCACCCGCTGATCTAAATGAAGATGGCACGGTTGACAAAGCTGACCTAGACCTATTGAAGGCCGCCTATACCTTCTCTGTGCCGTCAGAAACACCCCCTACTGACCCTGAAAGCTCAACAAGTTTTGGAGAAGCCTTACCTCCAGCGCAAGGTGATTCTAGCGAAACTGTAGACCCAACAAATCCAGATGCGACAAATCCTGACCCATCCCAGGAAAACCCCAGTCAAGAGGTAAATCCTGACACACCGCAAGGTGAAACAGGTTCTGGCGAAACGCAGAATCCTGAGCCTCCTGCTGATGATAGAGACCCAAATAATCCTTAAATCAATCTATCAATCTGTTTAGCAAGCTTCAGGTCTAGGTCGCTAAGTGCCTGTAAATCGTGGGTTGTAAGGTTGATGGTGACAGTCTTATAGACATTTGACCACTCAGGGTGATGGTTCAATTTTTCAGCTTGCAAGGCTACCTTGGTCATAAAGCCAAAAGCCTCAATAAAATTCTTAAAAACAAAGACTTTATGGAGTTTTTCATCCTTAATTGACCAGCCTGATAGCTCTTTTAAAGCAACTTGTATCTCATCTTCACTTAGGGTCTGTGCCATAGACTCTCCTTTCGTCTCACTTTGTCACTGGCTAAAACTGTAAACAGTTGTGCTGCTGACAGTTCTTGGTCTTACAAAATCTTGTTTGGTTAAAAGGCTTTCAGCGTTTATAGGCTCGAGCTCTAGATATCGTAGTCTTACTAAAATTTATTGAGAATGTTTATCGCTCAGAATTCGTTAAAAACTGTATTTGTGATTCTCGAAAAATTTTAGAAAACCGAATGTTAAGCCTACAAATCGACTAGATTTCAACATGGGTATTCTCAAAAAACAAGACGGCAAGCTCATCAGCTGCTCTGGCACAGATAAGGGTTCCACCAGGAAACGGCTGAATTAAAGTTCGGGTAAATGAACCAACGATTCGTCCTGGAAGCATCACGACTAAGCTTTCCGATTTGCTATCTGATCTGGATTTATAGGTCCGAATGGTAGTTGCCTGTTTACCTATAGTGAGACTAATGGGGTCATTGCTGAGCCTATGCACAAAGGTTTGCGTTGAATCGGTGCTTTCTAAAATGATCGTAAGGTTATCTGCTGAGACCGTCATGGCCGTTATGAATCTTTGCACCAGACCCATATACAAATTATCCTCAAGGTCTATGGCATGGGCTTTGGCAGCGCCACGTAATAGGCCATCGAGTGCAGTCCGGCGGCTAGGTGCTTTGCTGCTCAGATCCCTTAGGCGAGGGATAGCTGTTTCAATCACTGCTTGGGCTGAACCCATCGAAATGTTTGCTGCGGTTTTAAGGACTTGCAAGAGCTCGTTGCGACTGTTTGAACTCAGCACAAATAAAATTGCCATGGCTTCTGCAATATTTGAAGCTAAAGATTTGGACTCATCTTGTAATTTAAGATGGATATAGTCCTCTTTTAAAAAGGCATAAAGCTTTTGTTGCCCAGTATCAAGTTTTAAGTGATCAATAAGGGGATGTTCATAGTGATTTAGCATGAGGGTTATGCCATGCTCTAAACGGGTCAGTCCAATTTCATTATTAGACAAGATAAAGCGCACAGGTTGCGTTAAATGGACGGTGAGTGCACTACTGTCCTTAGGGATTTGTTTAAGCTCGAGCGCTGGATTTTGGGCAAAAAGCACGCCTGGTGGCAGGCTCGGGTCATTCGCTTCGCCACCAATTCTTTGGGGCAAGAAGGGATCGAGTCGATCAAAAAACATTTGTGCTGACTGTATAAAGCGTTTGACATCTTGGTCGAGCATGGCTTTCATTTGCCGTTCTTGCTCGAGCCTGGCATGCAAACGCGTTTCAAGCTCGAGCTTTTGTTGTTTGAGCTGTTCTTCGCGTAATTGCTCTTTTGCTAGCTCCTGAATGGCAATTCGTATCTGGCTGCTGGTGGCACCTTTTGGTGCGTGGGCACTCAGTTTGCCTGCATAGGGGTCTTTGGCAAGCGCAAAAGCTATCCGTTTGACATAGTCAAGAGATTGGCTGCGGTCGATGCCCAAATCGGCATAAATGGTTCCTTTCATGCCAAGATGCATAATAATTTCGATCACTTCTCGTACAAGCTGACTAAGGCTCTCTAAATTGCTAAAGGAAACCAGAGGGTCATCAAAATCTGTAATAGGAACCGTAATTTTTACTGCTTGTTGACTAAACTCATCTTTGAAATTGGGCATTTCTAGTGCCTGATGAATGTTTCGGCTAATGCCATAAAGAAGTCTTGCCATACTGCGGTCTTTTTCAACGCGGCAGCGAACGGCCAATTGCTGAATAACCTCTTCCATATCATGCCACCAGACCTCATTGGCAAGACTTTGTAAACATGCCTGTTCTTTTTCGAATTCTGGGTTGCGGGTTAGAACGGCTGCCTTTGATGAAAAGGCGTTTTCGGAAGAAAAAGCATCAATGGCAAGATTATCAAAACTTTCAAAACTAAGCTCGAGCTCTTCTTGACTGCTTTCGTTGAACTGATTAATCGGTGTATTTGGTGAAACGCCTAGATCGCTAAAACTATCAAGTACCAGCTCTTCAAACGTATCAAGGGCAGACTTGACTTTCCCAGGGGCTGTCCCCAATCGCTTAAGTTCTTTAGAAGCATAAACGAAACGTGTTTTTTCGCTATCTGAAAGCGCCATTTGTGCCTGATCTAGAAAATGGTGCAAGTCCCAAGCACTTGCCAAACCCCCACGCACGTCTCGGTTGTCAGAAATGTCCTTGAGCTTATACTCGAGTAACTCAAGGGCAACTTGCTCGAGCTTGATCACAGCGGTTTGTCCTTGGGGGTTGACATTTTCTTTAGTTTACCCTGCTTTGCCCAAGAATGAAAATGGACTTTCTTATAACCATATAATCCAGACAAAGCTAAGTGCTCTGTTAGGCAGCTACGTGTATTCTAAGGGGTTTTAATAGCTGAAAAATAAACTGCCTTGGTCTTTGAGGTGACTAAAAAAACACAAGAATGTTAAAGATTAACTTAAATAGGTGAATTTAACCCTTGACGCTAGACCATTTATCAATAACAATGTGGTCTGTATTTTGGCGCGTAGGAGGATATTCATGCCACATATTATTGCTGAACCTTGCATCGGTACCAAAGATGCTTCTTGTGTAGATGTTTGCCCAGTAGAGTGCATTTATGAAACCGATGACCAGTTTTATATTCACCCTGAAGAGTGTATAGATTGTGGTGCATGTGTGCCAGCCTGCCCTGTAAGCGCTATCTACCCAGAAGAAGATGTGCCTGCTGAGTGGGAAAGCTATATTCAGAAAAATTACGATTTATCAGGCGTTTAAGGCTTAGTTAGATTTTCTAGGGCGGTTGCTAATACGGCGACCGCTTTTTTGTATTCAGAGAGCTCGAGCCGTTCTTCGGGAGTGTGGTCTAGGCTCGAGTCACCAGGGCCATATGCCAGCATGGGTACATTCCAGCGGGGCGCAACCACATTCATATCCGATGTACCTGTTTTAACTTTAAATCTCGGTTTACCCCCATGTGCCCGAATCGCAAGTCGAAACGCTCTTGTCAGTGCAGTATCCTTTTCGCTGCGGTAGGCAATCTCTTCACCAACAAATTGAACTTTGGCGGTTGTTTCTATCTCAGTAATCACGCTTTTTAATTTTTCGGGGCTTAAAGCTGGAGGAAGGCGGTAACTGATGGTAGCTTCAGCGGTCTGCGTTAGCCCGTCTCCCCAACTGTTCATCGCTTGCAAAGAAATCTGTAACGCGTCAAAAATGCCTGTTATTTCAGCATTAAGGGTAACTGCCTGAGTTTTCAGCTTTTGCCAGAGGCTTACCAAATCTTCAGCGGCGGTCGTGTCATCGCCTGCTGAGTGAAAGTTAGCTTTTTCTAGTCGCCATTTGCTCACAAGACGACCTTTATAACCAAGGGTCAAAGCGTCCCAGTTACTCGGCTCACCTATGATAACTAGATCAGGTTTAGGGTATGCCTTGAGTGCAAAACGTGCTCCTTTGCTCGAGGGCGCTTCCTCTTCGGTTGCACCAATAAGCGTGAGGCTAAGTCTGTCTTTAAGCTTGACATCTAAGACATTTGCCGCGGAAACTGCGGTGCAAAACGAACCTTTTGCGTCTACCGAACCACGACCCCAGAGCGTGTCATTTTCAATACGAACAGGTATATCACCAGGAACCGTATCAATATGCCCCAAAAATGTAACCTTCAGTGGTCCATGCCCCCAAATACCTATGGCACTGCCCGAGTCATCAACAAAGGCTTTGTCGCAGAAGCTTTGCATTTCAGAGACGAGGTACTGTGCAAGATCTGCTTCCTGCCCTGAAACGCTTGGAATGCTTATGGTTCGGTTTAAAAAGGCGATATCGTCAGTCACAAGAGGTTACTTTAAACCAATTTGGACTTGCCTGTAAATCGTGTCAGATTCCTAAACATGACACTTTTAAAAACTTATTTACCAATCAAAGCGCGTACCCAAAGCTTTAAAAAGAGATTCATTGTGTGGGGCAAAATAGGTATTTAAATAGTCGATAATTTCTGCTTCGACTCGTGTCCTGTTTGAGCCAATATTTTGAGGCTCGAGATTGGCAATAGGCTTATTGTCGATTTCTAAAAAGGTGTAGACCTGCTTAAGGGTTTCATCAGGCTGACTAAAGAAAAGTTCACTGTTTAAGATAAGCATTTGCTCTTTGGGAAACAGCTTCCAGTAACGTTCCAACTGCTCTAAGTAAATTCCCCTACGCTTATAAGACCTGAGTTGTACCAGGTAACTTTGGTAATTCTCATCCTTTAGCATTTTTTCAAACTCAGCGCCTATACGCTCCTCTTCAGACTCGAGCGCTGATTTTACGTCCAGCGTTTCGCCATCTTTGCGTACGGCATGAAAATACTGGGACAAAGCGCGTTCCGTGGGGTTTCTAAGAAGGACGATGAGTTTGGCATGAGGTAAGTCTCTTTTGATGCGCTCAGGAACATGGGGGTGAAACAGGTAATAAGGGGAGGCTTCACCCCTTAAGCCTGCGTCACCCATTGGGAAAAAGCTACGATACCAGCTTTCGCCTTTGTCATAATTTTGGTCAAAATAATGCACTTCTTTGGCGCGGCTCATTTTTATGTCAGCGTGTTGGTCAAGATAACTAAATAAGGATGAGGTGCCAGCCTTTTGCGCACCAAGAATAAGAAAGTTAGGTAAGGCGCGAAAGGTCGAAGTGGCAAGCCGAAACCTATTTAAGACTTGTCGGGCAGGCTTCATAAGGGGAGAGGGTAAGAACATTGACTATAGTCTAAGCGTTTGCTGAGAAACATCTTAGGAAATACTTCTAATTCTCCTGAAATGACTCAATCTCTTGCAAAAGTTTTTTGAATTGCCAGAATTACAAAGCTTATGGTTGCTCACTAAACCTAAGGTGTTATTAAGTGATTTCCATCTGAATTCCTGAATGCTTTGTATATTCGTAACAAGGCTAATCAATGATAGAGATAAACTAGGCTTATGTCTTCTCAAGTGTTTCAACCCACATCGCCAGCATTTCTAAAAAACCCTTACCCTTTTTACAAAAAATTGCGCGAGACAGCGCCTATTTTTTTTTATGAAGGTTGGCAAGGCTGGGTGTTAACTTCTTACGAAGATGTCAATTTTCTCCTGAGAGATAAACGTCTTGGCAGGGTGATGCATCACCTACTAGAAAATCCACCTGTCCTTAGTGGTTTGGAAGCGGAATTTGACAAATCAAGGCTGGGTTCTTTGCTCGAGATTGAACCACCTGACCATACTCGCATAAAAGACGTGTTTCATCAGACATTTACCCCCAAACGGGTAAGGGAACTGGGTGAAAAGGTTGATGGCCTTTGTCATAGGTTGGTGGATGCTTTACTAGAAAAACCCTCCCGTGAAGCTGACCTGATCGAAGATTTTGCCCAAACGATTCCTGTGACCGTTATCGCCGATTTACTTGGTGTACCAGAGTCAGACAGGAAGTATTTGGTACCTTGGTCAAAAGGCATCATTGGGTGGTTTGAGCCAGAGAGATCTCATGAAATGGAGCTCGAGGCAGTGCGCTGTGCCAATGAGTTTATCGCCTATCTGGCAGACCTCATTCCGAAAAAAAGAAAAATCCCTGGTCAGGACTTGATGTCTGCCATGATTCAGATTCACGACCAGGAACCTGAAAGGCTAAGCGAGCAAGAACTCATCAATAATTGCATTTTGCTCTTAAATGCTGGCCATGAAGCTGTGGTGAATGTCATAGGTAATGGCATGTATGCCCTTTTGCGCGACCCTGCGCAGTGGGAAGCTCTAAAACAAGATGAGAGTCTTATCCCGACAGCTATTGAAGAAATGATGCGTATTGACACGCCCTTGCAGTTTTTTGAGAGGTTTGTGCTCGAGCCTATTTCCTACAAGGGCTTTGACTGGTCTCAAGGTACAAAGCTTTGTCTTTACTACGCCAGTGCCAATCACGACCCAGCCATGTTTAAAGACCCTGAAACCTTTGATATTCGCCGTAACCCAAACCCTCACATTGCCTTTGGCCTCGGGCTTCACTACTGTATTGGCGCTCCTTTAGCTCGAGTCGAGCTTCAGACAGCGTTAAAGGTTTTAGCGCAAAGATTACCGACGCTCGAGCTCAGCCAGGCAAACCTAAGCTATCATCCTAAAAATGTGTTCCGCTATTTGACCGCTTTACCTGTCAGATACTAACGTCTCTAAGCATGAGAAAAACTGTCTAAAGCCTCATACCATTGACCACCAGAACATCCAAATAAGTATACAGACTGTGTGACAAGTTCGCAGATTGTATGAAAAAAATAGGTCATACTTAGGGGGTGCTTGAGATGCAAGATTAGAGTTTGCGGGTTATAAGTCTTTTTGTGCTTACTTGGCAAAACGGTGTTCTTATATAGACAAAAAAGTAAGAATCTGGCAAGACTTAGTGTGTTAGGCTTAGACATAATTAATGTAATGTCGTCGCCTTTTGCCATAGTGAGTAAGATGAAAGCAAAGTTTAGAGGATGTCATGAAAAAACGTAATCAAAAACCTACCTCATTCATAATAGAGAGCGTAGACTAAGCTATGCAGTTTAGTTTTGAACGGTATCTAGTCTTAAAGCAAGGCTTTAACGTGTTTCATGCACAGGAGTCTAAAGGTAGTTTTCTGAGGGAGGGCAGCCTTGAATAGATACGATGACAGAGCACGTTTGGTCTTTCATTTCGCAAGAGAAGAAGGTTCTAAACTGGGTCATGCCATGATCGGTCCAGAACACCTTCTCTTAGGTCTTATGCGCGAAGGTGGGACGGCCAGTAAAGTATTGGCTGAGTTTGGTGCTACCCTCGAAGGCTTCCGCCGTCAGGTTGAAGAGATGGTGGGTCGCGGTGATGGTCTACCTCGCAATGAGACTGCCGCGATTACGCCTAGAGCGCGTCGTGTGATGGAACTGGCTGGATCTGAAGCTCGCAGTTTGGGTAGCAATGTTATTGCAACCGAGCATATTCTGCTGGGCATCATTCGTGAAGGCGACGGGGTTGCCTACCGTATTTTGCAACAGCTTACACGTGATGTTGACACGGTGCGCTGGCGCATTTTGGCGGCAGCTGATCCTAAAGCTCAGCAAGAAACGGTCAATACGCCTTTCTTAGATGAGTACGCCAGAGACCTAACCAAAGAAGCACGTGAAGGCAAACTTGACCCGGTAATTGGTCGTACCGAAGAGATTCGCCGTGTTATTCAGATTTTGTCGCGTCGCACCAAAAATAATCCGGTATTGATTGGTGATCCTGGGGTAGGTAAAACTGCCATTGTTGAAGGTTTGGCACAGTCGATTGTTGAAGGTCGTGTTCCCCCTAATCTGCTTAATATTCGGGTTTTGTCAATTGACCTGTCAAATATAGTCGCTGGTACCAAATACCGTGGTGAATTCGAAGAACGCCTTCGCCAGGTTATAGAAGAACTTAAAAGCGCTAAAGTTGTCGCCTTTATCGATGAGCTTCATACGCTTGTTGGGGCAGGCGGTGCTGAAGGTACCCTTGATGCTGCTAATATCTTAAAGCCACCTCTTAGTCGGGGTGAAGTTCAGGTAATTGGTGCTACAACTACGGGTGAGTACCATCGTTATATCGAAAAAGATGCGGCTTTAGAGCGTCGTTTTCAGCCTGTGATTGTGCTCGAGCCTAGTCCTGAAGAGTCTTTACAGATCCTTATTGGCCTAAGAGAGCGTTATGAGGCGCATCACGGTGTGGTTATCCCCCAAAGTATCCTTGAATTGTCGGTGCGTTACGGTGAGCGTAGCTTACCCGGGCGAAACTTTCCAGATAAAGCCATTGATCTTATTGATGAAGCTGCGTCACGTACTCGTCTAAACAAATCGCTGGGTTTCCCTGTTTTAGAAGAAGAAGACGGGACACCAATTGTCAGCCGTGAAGATATTGAGGCAGTTATTAACTCATGGGGCGGCGTCTATATTGATGACCGCGATGATGAAAAGCTTGCCAATATTGAAGCAAATTTACAAAAACGTGTTGTCGGACAAAAAGGTGCCATTCACTCTTTGGGTGCTGCTCTAAGACGCGCTCGAGTCGGTTTAGGCGGGCGTACCCGTGTCTCAGCTGCTTTCTTATTTGTTGGGCCATCTGGAGTTGGCAAAACTTATCTCGCAAAACAACTTGCCGTTGAACTCTTTGGTAGCGAACGTGCCCTTGTTCGGCTTGATATGTCTGAGTACCAAGAATCTCATGCGATTTCTAAGCTTATTGGGGCTCCTCCTGGCTATGTTGGTCACGAGCAAGGCGGGCGTCTTACCGAAGCCGTACGTCGTCAACCTTTCTGTGTTGTACTTTTAGATGAAATTGAAAAAGCGCACCCGGATATTTACAACACTTTCTTACAGGTCATGGATGATGGTCGTTTGACAGATGGTTTAGGTCGCACCGTAGACTTTAAGCGGGTCATCTTGATTATGACCAGTAATACCGGTTTTAATACGGGTGGCTCAGTCGGGTTCCAGGCAACCAATACGCATATTGAGCAACCTATCAAAAATCTCTTTAGTCCAGAATTCCTTGACCGTCTTGATGAAGTTATCCAGTTTACCCCCCATAATGATGCTGGCATTATGCACATCATCAATCAGATGCTTGAAGAAATTAGAGATGAATTGTCACGGCGGGATGTCAGTATTGCATTTGCCGATGAAGTTTCACACTTCTTACTTTCGCAAGTTCCCGAAGGTAAGAGTGCTAGGCCGCTACGCACGGTGATTCGTGAGCATATCGAAGACCCCTTGTCGCTCGAGCTTTTATCTAACGGCAATGATGAACCTATTGTGGTAACTGTTGATGAAGGCAAAGTAATATTTGCGCGTCCTGTGCCTATTGCCTAAAGACCTAATCTGCTACTAAAAAGGCTGCCTTCGGGCAGCTTTTTTTATTGAGTGAATTCTCATGAAAACTGGGTTCGTAGGATAATTCTCAATCTATATATGGCATATGGGTATGATATTCGAGTATTAGCAAGGACGGTAACTGTGGCGAAGGTAACAACAACTTATGTCTGTGAGGCATGCGGTACACAGTCACCTATGCAGATGGGGCGCTGTCCTCGCTGTGGTGCCTGGGATAGCATGAAGGCAAAGCTTGAATCGCCAGGCTTAAGTTCTGCGATTAGCTCGAGGTCGGCTCTTACCACCCAAGTCCAGTCACTTCATGAAATTGAAAATGCTAATCTTCAACGCTTTCCGTCAGGAATAGACGAAATTGACGAAGTTTTGGGTGGTGGCTGGGTTATAGGTTCAGTGCTACTCATTGCTGGTGAACCAGGTATAGGGAAATCCACTTTATTATTACAACTGGCTCAAAAAGCTAAAGATAAATCTGTCCTTTATGTTTCTGGCGAAGAGTCATTGGCTCAAGTAAAAATGCGAGCAGAGCGCCTGGGTGTTAGCGGACATATGCAGCTTACCAGAGAAACCGACGCGCGGGCGCTGGCAGATTATATTCGGCTAAATATTCCAGATTTAATTATTGTTGATTCAATTCAGACATTATTAGCGGCTGATGGAAATGTCCCTGGCAGTATTACCCAAGTAAGAGACGCTACCGCTTTACTGACGCAAGCAACCAAGGAAGTCGGTTCCACGCTGGTTTTAATTGGTCATGTAACGAAGCAGGGAAATATTGCTGGGCCAAAAGTTATTGAACACATGGTGGATGCGACGTTTGCGCTCGAGTCTGCGGCTGGCTTCAGGGTCCTAAGAGCCATCAAAAATCGTTTTGGCCCAGCAGGTGAAATGGCAGTTTTTGAGATGCGCGGTGAAGGTATGCAAGCTGTTGCTAACCCCTCAGAGGCATTTTTGGCCGAACGACCCAAAGGTGTACCGGGTTCAGTCGTAGTTGCCGCGCTTGAAGGGCAGCGTCCTTTGCTTTTAGAAGTCCAGGCTTTGGCTGCTAAATCACCCTACGCTTCTCCCAGACGAATAGTTCAAGGGCTAGATTTGCGTAGAGTTGACATGATTTTGGCAGTTTTAGAGAGAAGGCTCGAGCTTCCTTTAGCTGGTCTAGATATTTATGTGAATGTTGCTGGCGGCTTAAGGTTGACCGATACAGGAACAGATTTAGCTGTTGCTATTGCCGTTTATTCAGCCATTACAAATAGAACAGTGCCTGACGATATGGTGGTAACAGGGGAAATTGGCCTAGCTGGTGAAGTGCGCTCGGTTCCACAATTAGACCGCCGAAAAGATGAAGCCAGTAAGGCCCGATATGGTCGTTTTGTAGGGCCTTCCGAGTCTATAAAGCAGTTAAGCCAAGTTATTGAAAAGGTCTGGTCATGACTAACCTGATTCAAAGTTTTGCCAAGGTTATTTTTACTCTTATTGGAGGATTCCTAGGGTATATACTGGCTACTTTTTTACTAAGCCAAAGGATTCTTAATGACCCCATTAATCTGTTTTATTTAACCGTATTAGGGATTTTGCTAGCTTTTTTACTCAGTTCGTCGCTTACCAAACAGATCGATCAGCTATGGGATCGGTTCTCGGCGTATACCCGTCGCGTACCACCTCAAGCCGTTTTGGCAGCAGGTATTGGCGCAACGATTGCTCTAGTTATTACGGTTTTACTTAATACGTTGTTAGAAAATGTTCCCGGATTTACCTGGTACTGGTCACTTCTATTGACCCTAATTCTGGTAACGGCTTCTTCTTGGTTTTTTGTCGCCAATAGGGCTATGTTTTTTTCGGAGAATCGAGTAGTTTCAGAAAAGAAAGTAGTTTCAGAACCTAGCCTTAAAGCCAAACTCATTGACACTTCCGCGATCATTGATGGACGAATTGCCGATGTAGCTGCTGCTCATTTTATAGATGGCACCATCCTCATTCCCAAATTCATTCTTAATGAGTTACAAGGGATTGCAGACTCAGGCGATCCTTTGACTCGCACTAAAGGGCGAAGGGGTCTGGAAGTTTTAGACAAGCTGATTGCTCAACAGGCAGTTGGAACTGCTGTTATTAGTGATGACATAAAAGACGTCCAAGAAGTTGATGAAAAGCTTATTCGTTTATGTCAACAAAAAATGGCAGATCTCATTACGACTGATTACAACTTAAACCGAGTGGCAGCCTTACAAGGTGTCAAGGTGCTTAATATCAATCAACTGGCCAATGCAATTAAGCCAGTTTTTTTGCCGGGCGAGCGTTTAGCTCTGAATATTGTAAGAGAAGGCCGTGAGCCTAGCCAAGGACTTGGCTATTTGGAAGATGGCACTATGGTGGTAGTTGAGGATGGCATTCAATATGTGGGGGCAACAATTGATGTGATTGTGACTAGCCATTTGCAAACCAATATGGGCCGAATGATTTTTGCTAGACCTCATGCTTGAATTCATCATGAGCCGTTAAAATTAAAATCAGGAGGTCATTGGTTTAAAGCAAATTTCGTATTTGAAGAACCTAGTTAATCTAGTATAAGCAATGAGTGTAGTGACCTTCGGCTGCGTTGTGATAAGGGTAAGGGGTCATCAAATTTCGACCGCAGTTCCGGGAATCATTGCACCAAAACTTAGCGGGTTCGTTTCGACTCGCCATTCGGGTCTCGACTAGAGTCGGCAAGCTCACACCATAGATGCCTGGTGCAATCTGTAGTGGAAATGCTAAATATTTTGGTATTTTTGGAATCATAACTGCGTTTTAATCAATGCTCAAAATAACCGAATACAAACATCAGAGTCAGAAGCAAAAAAGTCTGACCCTGCTTTAAAAAATGCCCATTTGAGCTTGCGCTAAACTCATTTGGTGTGCTTTAATGGATAAGTTGTCGAGTATACCGCAAGGAGGATCTCCCTTAAATGGAAGAAAAATTAGACCAGGCTGTTGATACCCCTGTCGCAGCCGCCGACCAAGCCCCGGAAGCAACGTCAACCGAGGCCCCGAATGTACCCGCTGAACAGGGGACAAGCAGTACATCGGTAGAAGTAGCACAGTCAACCCCAAACCAGGATCCTGTTGTGCAGGAATCAAACGTAGAAGTTGTAGAAAACGCTACAGCAGCTAAGGTTGTTTCTGCAAGTTCATCTGTTAGTGCAGCCAGTTCTGCCTCGGATAATGAAAACATCACTATGGAAGATGTCCTGGCCGCCAGTGATGAGCAATTAGCTCGTCCACCTGTACACCGAGGCATGATTGTTAAAGGTACAATCATCATGCTAGCGCAAGATGGCATGGTTGTTGATGTTGGTGCCAAAATTGAAGGTACACTGCCCTACAATCAGCTTTTCGAATTTGATACCAATGCCGAAGAAGCTGCAAGGTATTTCAAATCAGGCGATGAGATTCAGGTTTACATCGTCCGCTCTGATATTCCAAATAACACGATTATTCTTTCTAAAAAACGTGCTGATCAGGAACGTGCCTGGAATCTTTTACAAGAGATTCACGAAAAAGGACTGCCTGTTGAAGTTGAAATTGTTGAGAAAGTACGTGGCGGTCTGGTTGCTAACTTAGGCGTTCGTGCCTTTTTGCCTGCCAGCCAAATCGATGTGCGCCGCATAACTGACCTAAGTCCTTATGTAGGGCAACGCCTCAAAGTTAAGATTATTGAACTTAACCGTAAGCGTAACCGCATCATTGTTTCACGTCGTGCCATTGTTGAAGAAGAAGTTAAGGGTCTCAAAGAAGAAACCCTTAAAAAGCTCGAGCCAGGCTTCCAAACCGAAGGTGCCGTTGTCGAAATTACTGACTTTGGTGTATTTGTTGATCTTGGTGGTGTCGATGGCCTTATTCACCGCAGTGAATTAAGTCATGCCCGTTTTAACCACCCTAAAGAGGTCGTTAAGTTAGGCGATAAGCTTAAAGTCGAAGTCTTAGACATGGACTTAGAGCGCGAGCGTATTAACCTTTCAGCTAAGAAACTTATGTCTGACCCGTGGGAACAAGCGCTGCTTAATTACCAAATTGGTCAGCGTGTTGAAGGTAATGTTACCAATCTGACCTCATTTGGTGCCTTTGTTGAAATTGAACCTGGGCTCGAGGGCCTGATTCACGTCAGTGAAATGAGCTGGACCAAACGCATTCGTCACCCTAAAGAAATTGTTAATGAGGGTGATCATGTAGAGGCTATGATTCTAAAGATTGACTCCGAGAATCAGCGCATTTCATTGGGTCTTCGCCAAACACAACCTGATCCATGGAGCAGCCTGCCTGACCGTTATCCTCCAGGTACCGAAGTGACAGGGCCAATTACCGGTCTGACTGATTTCGGTGTCTTTATGGAAATCGAAGAAGGTATAGAAGGTTTGGTCCATATCAGTGAGCTTGCTCATGAGCATATTGATAATATCGAAGACCAGTTCAAAAAAGGTGATGAGATTAGTGCTGTCATCTTAAACATTGATCCGGTTGAACAGCGTGCTAGCTTATCTCGCAAACGTCTCCTACCCTATACAGGACCTTCGGTTGATGACCGTGATGTGCCTATGGGTGGCGGACAAAACCGTGGTGCTGGCGCTGGTGCCGGACGTAAAGGTGGTCGCCGTGGCGGTCGCCGTAGCCAAGGTATCGACTATGATTACAGCTACGCTGCTGCTGATAGTGGTAGTAAAACAACAACCAAGCTTGGTGATGTTTATGCTGATCTCTTTGCTCAATTTGGCTTAAGTGAAGCTGCTGCTGAACCGAAACCTGCTCCAAAAGCAGAAGCTAAGGCTGAATCTGCTGACGCTTCAGCTAAGGTTGAATCTGTCGCAACTGAAGCAAAAGCTGTTGAGCCCACGCCACAAAAAGTTGAAACACCCGTAGCGAAAGAAGAAGAAATCGATCCTGAAAATGCGATTGATGCTGCTGAGGCTGCTGCTCTGCTTACCGCAGCGTTCCGCGATGGTAAACGTCCGCCAAAAAGCGATGAAACAGAAGCTACTGATAACTCAGAAGAAGATGAATCAAACGCATAAATAAAAGCGAAACCCAAAACCCCAGG
>JAHEBB010000045.1:0-10062 GCA_024642575.1 Trueperaceae bacterium
ATTTTTGCTAAAAATTCATGGCTTAACTGAGGCTCAGCTTGTTTAGCTGCCTGCTCAAGCAAACCTAAAGAACCAGGCGAATGCGCCTCACTCAGAAAATAGCTGCCTTCTAAAACCAGAAGTCGCATAAGCTCTACCAGGTTTTGACCTTCGGTTTGCTCTGCTACCCTAAGGATAGTTTGCAACTCAAGGTCAACCGCCTGCGCCTGATAAGTAAAGGCTTCCAGATAGCTTTTTACGGCATGAAGCAGGGTTTTGAAACGAGCATTATTGATGGCTTTGCTGTAGGAATAGGCAAGGTTATGCAACTGATAGCTAAGCTTATCACTGCCCGACACTGTGTTTCTGCTCGCCAAACCATGCTGACTCAAATTAAAAAGAGCTTCTTCCAGATACTCGGATTCGCGGTTGAGCAGGCGCTCGAGCAGTTCTGGCGTAGCTGAACCTCTAGGCAAAGCACCAAAGCCCAAAAAGGCTTCATAAGCCCCCTCATCAAGTGCTTCAAGGCTCACTTTTAAAAGTTGAGCAATACTGCCTTGGTCTTCAGCTCTCATCTCAGGAGGTATCCGCAAATCATGGGGGGCATTTTTTATGGTTTCCAAAAGCTCATCTGGAGTTAAACCTGTTAGTTTTAGGTTGATACCAGCAACCCGCAAAGCGTAAGCATGATCTCCCAGATGATCACAAAGAGCATCCGCCTGCTCCGTCAAATCTCGCTCGGCATAATGACTTAGAAGTGACAATGATTCAGAGCGCTCCAGCCTACCAAGCTGGATACGCTTTAACCTTGGGTAACGCTGCCGTGAGGTTATAAGGGTAGCTAACATCGCTGGGAAAAGCTCGAGCAATGTACTTAAGGTATAGGCATTCCAGACATCATCCAAGACAATCAGCGCAATACCTGCATCATTTAGAAGTTTAGGTATTAAGGTCTTTGGGTTTCGCGGCAAGAAAGCATCTTGCGGCACCTCAAACACTTTTAGCAGAGCATTAACTAAAGTTGCCGAATCAGTTTGCCCCAGCTCGAGCCACAAAACCTTTCCTTGATTAAGATAGCCCTGAGCAAGCTGAGCCGCCAGAGCCGACTTACCCATACCGCCAAAGCCCTGAATAAGTAATCGTTTTTCTTGCCTTAAATGGTCTTGAGCCACCGAAATAAGTTCGGCTCGTCCAAGAAATAGCTCGGCTAAATGAGGCATAGCGTCTTGCTGAGCAATGACTTGCGCAAGCTTGTTAGAGCCTGCCCCACCCTGCTCGATTTCAGCCAAAAGCTCGAGCGTTTCATCAAGCGGTTCAAGCTCAAGCTCTTCTTTAAGCAGTTGCCGCAATTTCTCAAATTGCTCTAAGGCTGCCTCTGTATTACCCCTAGCATGCTCGAGCCTCATAACGCTGCGGTGCAAGGTTTCATTTAAGGGGTCAGTTTCCAAAAGTTGGTAGGCAAGCTTAAGCGCAAGACCAAACTCAGCTTTAGCTTCTAAACTTTCTAGCTGCGAGAGGCTGGCTTCGTCATATAAGCTTAATAGGAGACTGCGTTCTAGCTCGAGCCAGTTCATAAAGGGTTCAGACTTTATGGGTCTAAAATCTGCCAATAAGCCCCCTTGCCAAAGCGCCAGAGCCTCTTCAAACTTATTTTCCTTTAAATAACCTTCAAAATCTCCAAGGTCAGTGGTCACCTTAAGACCAACTGCGTCTTCGTCGATTAGCCAGTCATCAGCACCCGCTAACTGGCGCAATTTGTAAAGCGCTTGTCTTAAGTTATTAAGTTTACCTGTTCCCCAAAGGAGTTCAGCTAATTCTTCACGGTTTACGGCCGATTCTTTGACCGCTAAGTAACAAAGCAATGCTAAACTTTTGCGGTCACTTAGGGGCTCGAGCCTCTGACCTTTATAAAATAGCTCCACAGAACCCAGTAACTGTAAACGTAGCGACATCTCTAAGCAATTGTAACGCTTAAAGCCCTTAGCTACAAAAACCTGCCGCATTTAACAGGCGAAAATCTAACATTTCTCTTTTTGTACCCGGCCAATGTGCGTACACCTTTGCGCTACTTGGTCGAAAGCGGTAGGCTAAAGAAGTTTGCGGTGCAAGCATATCGATTTCTTTGTCAAGATGTAATGCCAAAATATAGCGTCAAAATGTGGAGGAAAAACCTTGAAAATCCATGAGTATCAGGCAAAAGAGCTAATGAAAGCCAGAGGCATTAACGTGCCCTTGGGTCAGGTAGCCAAAACGGCTGCTGAGGCCGTAGCTGCCGTACGCCCCTTAATTGAGGCATCTGGCAATAATGTCGTCGTCGTCAAAAGCCAAATTCATGCGGGTGGTCGGGGCAAAGGTCGCTTTAAGGAATACCCTGACCTAGGCGGCGTCACTGTGGTTTTAGATGGTCTTAAAGGTGGCATTAAAGCAGCCGAAGCCAAAGTGGATGAGCTTGCCAAAAAAATGCTTGGTGCAACCCTCGTAACCATACAAACAGGGGATGAAGGCAAGCAAGTCAACCGACTTTATATTGAGCAAGGCATTGATATTGCTAGAGAACTTTATATGAGCATCGTGCTTGACCGCTCTACAGGTCGCAATATCCTGATGGCCTCTACTGAAGGCGGTATGGATATTGAGGAAGTTGCGGAGCATACGCCAGAAAAAATCTTAAGAGAAACCATTGACCCCGCCATTGGGCTGGCTGGTTTTCAGGCAAACCGTATGGCAAGAGGCCTAGGCTTAGAAGGCAATGCCCTAAAAAATGGCGTTAAGTTTATGACAGCACTCAGCCAGCTTGCCACCGACCTAGACACTGACCTTATTGAAATTAATCCTATGGTTGTTACCAAACAAGGTGACGTCATGGCACTAGACGGTAAAATGAGCTTTGACGGCAATGCTATGTACCGCCATAAAGATATTGCTGCGATGCGTGATGAAAGTGAAGAAAACACTGCCGAGCTCGAGGCGGCTCAATTTGGTTTAAACTTCATCAAGCTAGATGGAACGATTGGTTGCTTAGTTAACGGTGCAGGTCTAGCGATGGCCACTATGGATACCATTAAACATGTAGGCGGCGAACCTGCTAACTTCTTAGATGTTGGCGGTGGTGCCAGCACCGAAAATGTCACCGCAGCCTTTAAAATTATTACCAAAGACCCCAATGTCAAAGGCATTTTTGTCAATATTTTTGGGGGCATTATGCGCTGTGATGTTATTGCCAATGGTGTGGTTGAAGCCGTTAAGCAAGTCGGTTTAAAAGTACCCTTGGTTGTTCGACTAGAAGGTACCAACTCACAACTTGGCAAACAAATCATAAGTGAGTCCGGTTTAAATGTCGTTCCAGCAGATAGTCTGAAAGATGGCGCAGAAAAAATCGTGGAGCTGGTCAAATGAGTATCCTAGTAAACAAAGACACCAAACTCATCATTCAGGGCATGGGCAATTTTGGTCGTTTCCACATTGACAAATCTATTGCTTATGGCACTAACGTCGTCGGCGCTGTCCACCCGAGCCGCGCAGGTGAAACTGAAACCTTTGAAGGTGAAACCGATCACTCAGGGGTTCCAGGTCGCCCAGATTCTTACAGCGTCACGCTGCCCATTTACGCAACGGTACAAGAAGCTGTTCAAGAAACGGGCGCTAATGCCAGTGTCATTTTTGTCCCGCCACCTTTTGCCGCTGACGCCATTATGGAAGCAGCCGAAGCAGACATCCCTCTGATTGTTACCATTACTGAGGGTATACCCATCAATGACATGGTAAGAGTGAAACGCTATATGCAAGGCAAAAGCAGCCGTTTGGTTGGCCCCAACTGCCCTGGCGTCATTACCCCACATGAGTGCCGCATTGGTATTATGCCGGGTTATATTCATCAAGCAGGCAAAATTGGGGTCGTCAGTAAAAGCGGAACGCTGACTTATGAGGCTGTTTTTCAATTAACTCAAAATGGTTTAGGGCAAACGACCGCAGTAGGCATAGGGGGTGACCCAGTAAACGGCACAAACTTTATTGATGTGCTCGAGCTATTCAACAACGACCCAGCTACCCAAGGCGTCATTATGATTGGTGAAATTGGGGGCAATGCCGAAGAAGAAGCGGCTGCCTGGATTAAAGCCAATATGAAAAAACCTGTGGCGGGCTTTATCGCAGGAACTACTGCCCCTAAAGGCAAACGCATGGGCCACGCAGGCGCAATTATCAGTGGTGGCAAAGGTACCGCTGAAGACAAAATTGCTGCCTTAAATGATGCAGGTGTAGTCGTAGCGCCAACGCCAACCGACATGGGTGACGCCATGATGCAGGCTATGAAAAAGGCTGGCCTGGCTTAAGTTTTAAGAATAAAGTAAGAACTTTTGCGAGATAATGCTGTAACGGCATTATCTCATTTTTGTTTTGAGGAGAAGCATATGGCAAAGTTTTTAAATACCAGTGGGACTAATTATTATCTTGAAAAACTTATTAAAACAGCGCATGAACGCCTTATTCTGATCAGTCCTTATTTACAGGTCAATGAGCGTATCAAAGAACTTCTAGAAGATAAAAATAGGCTAAAACTTGATATTCGCATTGTATTTGGCAAAAATGATTTACCTCCTGAAGAGATCGCTTGGATACGGAATCTTGATTTTGTTAGGACAAGTTTTTGTAAAAACTTGCATGCAAAATGCTACCTTAGCGAATCGGCTTGCATTATTACGAGCATGAACTTATACGAGTTTAGTCAAATCAACAATAATGAAATGGGTATCGTCATTTCTAAGCATAACGACCTTGAGATTTATAACGACACCTACGAAGAAGCTAAGAGAATTATTCGGATTAGCGACGAAGTACGGCTGAATGCAGAAAAGGTTGAGTCAAACGAAGTTGATTTATCAGAAACCGAATCTTTTGACAAACTCACAACGCATCGCCTTGCCCAAAAACTAGGTGTTAAAAGTAATGAGATTTTTCCTTTGCTGGTCAAAAACGGTTATCTAGAACCAAAAGACGGTAAACACTTTATTACCACTAAAGGTAAATCATGTGGTGGAGAATTTAGGTGGTCAAAAAATGGACCTTATTTTCTCTGGCCTCAAGATCTTTTTGCTAACCTTGAACTCATATCTGCCTAATCCAAAAAGATCCTTGTATATTTGGCTTTAGACCTTTTTGTTACAACCATATTTCTACCTCTTCGCTGAATGCCTGGAATCTGCCAAAATATTTCACATCTTTAAACTTAAGGCCAATTTTTAACACTATAGTTTTATGAGCATCCTCCATACTGTGTCTATTTGATTAGGTATCTGGAGTCGTTATGATCTTTTTTGGTTCACGTAGTCGGCAAATTAAGCTGGACGAGGGTCAGTTTAACTGTCCTCACTGTCAAGCGAAGCGGTCTTACAAACACATGCGTTCAACCGTTTACTTTACCTTATACTTCATACCCCTATTTCCTATTCGCAAATTAGGCGAATACATTTTGTGTGAGTCATGCAATCAGGCATTAGATATGCGGGTTCTTGACTACGAACCTCCCTCTGAAGCAGAATTGCTAATTTCTCAGGTCAAGGCTGAGCTCGAGTCTGGCATGCCGATTCATATGATGGAGAAAAAACTTTTAAACAGTGGGCATAACCCCGAAACCACCTCGCGCTTTTTAGAACAAGCTTCGAGGGGTCTCTTAAAAACCTGCGTTGACTGTGGCTTTAGCTATATTTCAACCGTCACCGCCTGCGCCAATTGTGGCGGCACGCTTAAACTTGACTAAGCGAGATTCCTGTTATTCTTCTCCTCGATGAAGCTAAAATTTATCTTACTGCTTGTTTTTGCACTCCTTTTTATCTTGGGCGGTAGCAACCATTTTCTAAACCCTCAAATCTATCTGAGTATTATGCCTCCCTATCTACCTTGGCATAGCCAGCTCGTTTTTATTTCGGGGATAGCTGAGTTACTATTGGGTTTTACTCTTCTCATTCCAACAACGCGAAAAGTTTCGGCTAGGGGTCTTATTGCTTTACTGATTGCCATTTTTCCAGCTAATCTTCATATGGCCCTACATAGCGAACTCTACCCTATTCTAGCCAGTTTGCTTTGGCTACGCCTTCCTTTGCAGGCTTTACTCATTGCCTGGGCCTATTGGTATGCTTAAGTGTGGATTATGAGCGCATCTTTAACCCTGTACAAAAAGACTGGGCAAGTTTTTTACAAACCTCTCAGCAAACATTTGGAAAGATAAGTTTAATAGAAGTTGAATTGTCGCCTGGGGGCGGCGTTGCTCCTCATTTTCATACGAGGTTTTCAGAAACCTTTGTAGCAGTTGAAGGTCAAGTATCTATAATGTTAGAGAAAAAGGTGCATGTTTTAGAAAAGGGCGCATCTCTTACCGCAACGATAGGGCAGTTGCACCGCTTTTTTAATGCTTCAAAGGACACCATTCGCTTTCAGGTTAGCCTCTCTCCTGGAGATACTGACTTTGAAAATGCCTTAAGAGCTGGTTATGGCTTGGCTGCGGCTGGTAGAACCAATAGCAAGAGCATTCCGAAAAACCTGCTCGAGCTTGCCATCTTGGCAGATTGGAGCAATACGGTTATGCCAGGAATGACTGCCAGTCTGGTCAAACCCGCCTTTAATCAGCTCTTAAGTTTTGCCAAAAAACGTCAGGTTGATAAGCGTTTACTGGAAAGGTATTGTCAAAAACCCTAAGCAACTTTATCTAAAGGGGGTTGTAAAGGCTCGAGCCCATGAGCAATTCGAGCTTTGTCACAGCGTTCATTAGGTATACCGTTTTCCCAGGCTACAGGAAACTCTCGGCAAACGCTCGAGCGTTTCTCGTAAATACTGCAACCCACTTCTTTGCCAATTTCACCCTGTAAAGCTACGCAGCGCGGCTTTCCGCCAAAGGTACCTTTCATTGCACGCATAAAAGGACTAACCTGCTGGGTTAATTCAGTGGGTACTGTGCCGCCAGCTTCATCTATCTCTGCCCAATAAAAACTGGCTCTAAAAAAAGCACAACAAGCACCACAACTAATGCAGGGGTTATAACTCATACCCCTCTATTTAAGGGCTTTTAGGCCAGTTAAGCTGACAGACTAGATCATGAGAGTAGCCGAAAAGGTATACAAAATAAGGGCTGAATAAAAGCTCGAGGCTAAATATTAAGAAAATAAGGTATTAAAGAGAAAGGTATTTCAATTAAAAGTCGCGTCCTCCGCCATTGGGGGCATCGTCGGAGGACGCCAGTGATGTAACCGACGTTACGATGAAAGGATCGAGAGACGCCAGCTTTAGCAATCTAGCAAATACTTTGGAGCTTAGCTTCTTAAATTTTCACTCTTTGGTTTTAGGTCTTAGCTGAGTAAGCCAATTGGGTAAAGCTAAAAACCCCTCAAGCGCTAAGGCAATACCTCCCATCGGCACCGACTCAGCCCCAAATAAAGATAAATTTATCTGGCATTCTTCTAAAGGTTTTTTAAGCGCTCGTTTTGCTAGTTCTTGCTCCACCCTAGGCATCATAGCAGGCGCAATAATCGCAAGATTTCCGCCAATGATTATTTTTTCTGGATTGAGGCTATTAATCAGGTTTGCCAGAGCAATCCCCAAATAGATTGCCGAAGTATGCAAAATATTTTGAACGGTTTCATCCTCTTGATCGGTTTTGGTTTTAATATCCCAAACATTGTTTAGCTCAATCCCTTTGCTTTTCAAGTGCGCCAAAATGGCAGCTTCAGACACATACGTTTCGAGGCAACCCTGGTTACCACAGCTACACAATGGCCCTTCAGGATTCACCGTCATATGCCCGATTTCTCCGGCTAAGCCCGCACTACCGCGATAAAGGTTATCTGCCAAATAAAGCCCGCCCCCAACCCCTGAGTGACCCGAGATAAAAATAAAATGCTGACTGGCTTGGGCTCTTCCAAACAGTTTTTCTGCTAATGCAGCAGCCTTGGTGTCATTATCAAGATAAACAGGAATGTTAAAGGTATGCTCGAGCCTCTGCCCGATGGCGACATCGCGCCAGCCAAGATTCGGGGCAAAGACCAGATAACCCTTATCATCAATGAGTGCAGGAATGCCAATGCCCAGCGCTTTTACTTCTGACTCAAAAATCTTATTTTGCTCAAGTAAATGCTTTACGCCTCCTGATAGCAAATCAATACTACTATCAAGATCTGTTTGACCTCTTTCCTCGTGTTTGGCAATCACTTCACCATTTAGATAGGTCAATATAAGGCGAATGTTTCCAGGCTCGAGCCTGGCACCAACAAGGTAACCTGCACTCAGAGCTAGATTTAAAGAGGTCTCAGGTCGACCAACTTTGCCTTTTGTAGCTTGTTCTGATTTGTCAATCAGCTTACGGGACTCGAGCTGTTTGACAATTGTGGATACCGTCGCCTTATCTAAACCGGTTAGCTTTACCAGGTCCCTTTGTGAGCTTCCTGGATTTTGCCTTAGCGCGTGAAAAAGTTTAGAGGTATTCACCTCACGAATCAAACGGGCATTCATAAATTGTTGATCACCACCACCCAAATCATCTTAACCCTCTTAGCTTTACTGGAGGCTCGAGCGCATTCATTAGCTTTCAACTCAGCTCTGGCACGTTTTCATCTTGACTTAGCCGACATTATGCGATTTAATTAGTTTGACTGTCAAACTTATACCCTTTGCGCACTAAGAGCGCATCCCTGGAGGCACTATGAGCTACACCCCTAAAAAAGAAGACAAGTTTACCTTTGGTCTCTGGACCGTTGGCAATATTGGTCGTGACCCCTTTGGCGAGCCTACTCGTAAAGGGTTTAGTGCTCCTTATATGGTAGAAAAACTAAGCCAGCTTGGCGCTTATGGCGTCAATTTCCATGACAATGACCTGGTGCCAATTACGGCCTCGGCTAGTGAGCGAGATAAAATTGTCAAAGAATTTAAGCAAGCCTTAAAAGATAATGGCATGGTTGTGCCCATGGCAACCACCAACCTATTTACAGACCCTGCTTTTAAAGACGGCGCTTTTACCTCTGCCGATGCTCGGGTTAGAGCTTATGCCCTGCAAAAAACCATGAACGCTATTGACTTGGGTGTTGAATGCGGTGCTACTACCTACGTGTTCTGGGGCGGGCGTGAAGGTAGTGAAGTTGACGCCACCAATAATCCCTTAGAAGGTATGGCCTGGTTTAGAGAATGCATTAACTTCTTATGCGAATATGTAAAAGACCAGGGCTATACCCTTAAGTTTGCGCTCGAGCCCAAGCCCAACGAACCCAGAGCAGATATCTATTTGCCAACGGTAGGCTCTGCACTTGGCTTTATTGCTACCCTAGATGACCCAGGCATGGTTGGTGTAAACCCCGAGTTCGCTCACGAAACCATGGCTGGACTTAGCTTTGTACACGGCGTTGCTCAAGCTATTGATGCAGGCAAACTTTTCCATATTGACTTAAACGACCAAAAGATGGGGCGCTTTGACCAGGATTTACGCTTTGGTTCTGAAAATCAAAAACCTGCGCTCTTTACCGTTAAACTTCTAGAAGATTCAGGCTATAGTGGCCCCAGACATTTTGATGCACATGCCTTGCGCACTGAAGACGCCGAAGGTGTTTGGGCTTTTGCCAAAGGCTGCATGCGCACCTATTTGATTCTTAAAGAAAAAGCCGAGCAATTTAACAAAGATAGCGAAATTCAGGCAGCTCTTGCTGCTTACAAAGTCTCAGATGCCACACTGGAAGGCTACAGCAAATCTTACTCCTCTGCTAACGCCAAAGCGCTTAAAGACCACAGCTTTGACCGCGTGGCTTTAGGTGAGCGTGGCCCCGGGCTCGAGCATTTAGACCAACTCGTTGTTGACCTGCTCCTGGGCGTCCGCTAAAAGGCTATGGCACAACTAAGTTTAGGACTAGACCTTGGCACCAGTGGTGTCAGGGTCTTAGCTGTTGATACGAGCGGCAAGGTCATTGCTGAAGTCAACAAGCACTATCCCCTACTCACCCCAATGCCTGGTTGGACTGAGCAAAACCCCGCAGACTGGGCTGAGCAAAGCATTGCCGCATTAAAGGAAATGGCCGAGAAGCTCAAGGGTCATAAGATCGTGGGTCTTGGTTT
>JAHEBB010000045.1:10162-19989 GCA_024642575.1 Trueperaceae bacterium
GCAGCTGGCAGTTTGCAGTGGTATCACGATACGTTTGCAGCTTCAACATCCTTTGATGATTTGCTAAAAGATGCTGAGCAAAGCCCGATTGGTGCCCATGGCGTTACCTTTAAACCTTATCTTTCAGGTGAACGCACTCCTCATATGAACCCTAATCTACGTGGCTCATTTACAGGTTTAAGTCTGGCTAATAGCCAAAGGGATATTACCCGCAGTGTTTTAGAAGGGGTGGCCTTTAGTTTACGAGACGCTCTTGATGTTATATCCCCCCTTAGCACGTTAAAATCTGCTCTAGCAACAGGTGGTGGCTCACAAAGCGCTTTTTGGTTACAAATGGTTTCTGATGTTTTGGATTTACCTCTTTCTGTTCCCAGTTTTAATCAAGGTGCTGCTTATGGCGCGGCTCTCCTTGCTTTTAAAGGGGTTGGATTAATCAAAGATACGCTCGAGCTAGCCTCAAACACCCACGCCAACAGCGTTAGCCCGCAAAATCACAGCGCCTATCAAGAAGCCTTAAGTCGTTACCAAACCCAGTAAAGTTACAGGTACTCCTAAAGAAAGGTTAAGCCAAACGCCCAAACTATGTTTCTTGGTATTGATTTAGGTACAGGCTCGGTTAAAGCTCTTCTGCTTTCAGAAAAGGGTCAAGTTCTCCGTGAACATTCTGAAGCCTATGAGGTACAGTCCAAACACTCGGGCTGGGCAGAAACAGACCCTGATGCCTGGTGGCAAGCTACCTGCAAAGCTGTCAAACTCTGCTGCCAGGATTTTGAGGTAAAAGCTATTGGCTTATCAGGTCAGATGCATGGGCTTGTACTTTGTCAGTCTGATGGCAAAGCTTTACGCCCCGCCATTCTCTGGGCAGATACCCGCTCGAGCGAAACATTAGCCCTATATAACAAACTTTCTATCCCCGAGAAGCAGATTCTTGCCAATCCAATTGCTGCAGGCATGATGGGGCCAAGTCTTTTATGGCTAAAACAGTACGAAAGCGAAACTTACCAGAAAGCCGAACTTGCTTTATCCCCTAAAGATTGGCTTCGCTTTAAGCTGGTTAATCTTGCCCAAACTGAGCCCTCTGACGCTTCTGCCACCTTGCTTTACGATTTACAAAAAGATGGCTGGGCAGACGGGATTATCGAGCGACTGGGCTTGCGCCATGACTTCTTGCCACCTCTTATGAGGTCTTCAGATATTGCAGGTCATTTGACCAAACAAGCTGCTCAAGATTTAGGACTAAACCCTGATATTCCCGTGGTTGCGGGTGGCGCAGATGCCGCTTGTAGCGCCTTTGGCAGCGATTTAACGCAAGAAGGTCAAGTGCAGATCAACCTGGGAACGGCAATGCAAATTTTTGCTATTAGAGACAAGGCTCATCTTGATTTGAGTTTGCGCACCCATCTTTATAGAACAGTAACAGACAATTACTATGCTATGGCAGCTATGCAAAATTGTGGTATAGCCTTTGAATGGGTCAGGCGAATTTTAGGCTTAAGCTGGCCTGAAATGTACAGTGAAGCCTTTGAAAAAACCGACTCGAGCAAAGGGCTCGTCTTTTTACCTTATCTTACAGGCGAGCGTACCCCTCATTTAAACCCATTTGCCCAGGCATGCTGGCAGGGTATGAGGCTCGAGCATGAGCGCTGTCATTTGCTAAGAGCCGTATTTGAAGGTATTGCCTTTGCCCTCAAAGATGGGCTTATTGCCTTACAAGAAACGGGGCTCGAGTTTAAAAGCCTTAGACTTGCAGGAGGCGGCAGCTTGCACCCAGCGTGGCAACAACTCCTTGCAGATGTTTTGGCCTATCCCCTTATGCCAGTAGAGCATCCTTCTGCTTCGGCGGTGGGTGCAGCCAAATTAGCTGCGCTTTCTTTGGGTTACAGCTTTCAAGTTAAAGAAAGTAGCAAAGTCAGAATTGACCCCAAACAGAGTCAGCTTTATCTCGAGCCTTATCTAAAGTTCAGAACCACCTATCGCCAGCTATATCCACCAGAACCTTTATAGGCACTTATAACAGACTGAATTAATGATGGATTGCACTATCATTCCATAGGTCGATCTAAGATTGTTGGCTCAATCAACCAAAACAATGGCATTGTTAATTCGGCTTAGTATTACATCAATTAAATCTCAAGCCTAAATACCAAGACCTATAAAATGAAGAAACCTCGGATAGCGTTTTGCAATGTAGTTTCGGGGTTAGGGAACTATTGCTCGTCAAGATAACGATTTAGCAACGATTAAGAAGCGCTCATGGTAAACGTTTCATTTAAAATTTTTTCGTCACAAAGCTAAAAATTTGAAATGGAAGTTAGCGTTTTCACATGTATTTCACCCTACAAACCGGAGAAATTTTACTTAAACCTCTGAATTCAGCGTGATACACTTCTAACTAATGTCGAAGGAGGGTACCTATGGCCTCATTGCGCGACCAATTTACGCGCCTCTTTAATCCACGCATCGAAGCTGCTGGTTTAGAGATAGGCACAAATGCCCTAAAAGTTGTAGAACTTAAAAGTGGCAAACCACCCATACTTAGTGCACTGGCTATGCGCCCGATGCCTCCTGGTCTTATCCAGGAAGATCAGATTGTTGATCCTCAAGGGCTCGCCAGTGAAATCCAAGCCTTGTTTGAAGAGGCTGGTATTAGCAAAAAGTTTGTTGTAGCCGCTGTCGGTAATAGACAAGCCATTACTCGGAACATCATGGTTCCCAAAATGACCCTACAGGAACTCGATGAAGCCATTAAATGGGAAGCAGAACGCTATATTCCCTTTCCTATTGATGAGGTTGTCTTAGACTACTATGTTCTTGACAATCCTGAAGACATTGAAGAAGGCGGTCAGCTGGAAGTTGTCATTGCAGCAGCCAGACTCGATACCATTAATCAGCAAATTGAATACCTTAAGCTTGCCGGGCTCGAGCCTGTCGTCATGGACATTAAACCCTTTTGCCTTTTAAGATCTCTGCGCGGAAGCCTACTTGGCGAACACCTCAATAAAACAACCTTAACCGGAACGAGTTTCACCGAAGCGGGCGAAATTGGTGTTGTTTTAGAAATTGCCGCTTCTAACACGACCATCACTCTTGTACGTGGCGACCGTGTCCTTATGAACCGTAACATTGGCGTCTCGGGAGACGATTTCACCGCAGCTATTCAGCGCGCATTTGGTCTTGACTTTGATTCTGCTGAAGAAGTCAAACTTGATTACGGTACAGCAACTATCCCGACTGAAGATGAGGAAGAGCTTTTAAACTTTGACGCTAAGCGCGAGCAATTTAGCCCGAGTAGAGTCTACGAAGCCCTACGCCCTGTTTTGGTAGACTTGACAACAGAAATAAGACGCAGCCTCGAGTTTTTTAGAGTACAAGCAGGGGACGCTAACATAAGCAGGGTATTTGTAACAGGTGGCGGTGCTAAACTAAGAGGTTTACCCGAAGCGATTGGAGACGCTTTAGGCTTCAAGGTCGAACTTGGAGATCCTTGGTTAACCGTCCTTGTCGATCCAAACCGTTTTGATACACAATACTTAGCCAAAGCAGGTCCGGAGTTTGCGGTTCCTCTTGGCTTAGCTTTAAGGGGTGTCACGCTTGATTAATGTTAACCTATTACCCAAGCACTTAAGGCGCGTCAAAGAGCCTGCCTATTGGCGTCTTATTGCCGTACTTTTTCCATTGCTGGTTTTTGGCGTTATAGCAGGCTTGCAGTTTTCTGTTTCACAGACAGAAAAAAACAAACAAAATACGGTGGAGCAGTTGCAAGTCAGACGGGACCAATTGCAACCTTTTGTGCAAAAGCAGCGCGAATTACAAACAGAACTCCAAAATTTACAGGTCTTTGAAAACCTAAGTAGCCAAATAAAAGATGGTCAAATTTTTTGGACTGCCCAGGTTAATAGCTTATTAGAAACCTTACCCGCTCGAGGAAATGAGGAAAGACCGCGCATAAGTTTCGATAATTTGAGCTTACAGGCCGTTTCACCGCCAACTGCTTCTGAAGAAAGATTTGATGGAGCAACGATTGACGCTGAAATGTCGATAAGTGGTCAGGTTGTTAGTACCGAAGTCTTATCTGATTTTATTTCAGCGCTGGAGAACTCAAACAATTTTGGGGTTGATTTCCAAAGCGCCTCTCTTGAGGAAGCAAGCGGCTACTATACATATAATCTGACAATTGGTGCCCTTGCTAATGCCGCTGGAGGTGACAATGAACCTCAGCAGCCTTAAACTCCGCATGCCGCGCCTTAAGCAAAGAGACTTAACCTTTATTATTCTGGGCATTTCAATACTACTTGGCGTTGCCTGGTATTTCTATATGTTTAACCCTACGCGTGACCGAATTACTGAACTGGATACGCAAATTAGCAATCTTGAAGCTGAAGTTAGCCAAGGTGAAATTGCTCAGGCAAACTTACCCGAGCTAGAAGCAAGTCTGGCTAGGGCAAAACAGGCTAGGGACGATTTTCTGGCAGAATTACCTCAAGAAAGCGAAGTTGCGAATCTCTTGGAATCGTTTCGCCAGGAAGCTGAAGCTAATAATGTGGTCTTAGCAAGTATCAACCGCTCGAGCTCTCGTACTGATAGCATTGAAAATGTCAGAGCGCTCGGTTTTTCTCTCAGTACCACAGGTGACTACGCTTCAACCATGGGATTTTTAGCAAGCCTCGAGACCCTTAAACGCTTTACTAAACTTAGTTCTGTCAGTTTCGCGGTTCAAAGTGATGGTTCAACTGACAATCCAGATTTAAATACCAGCTATGACCTTGATGTCTTTGTTTATACAGGTTCAGTAGGCGAGTAATGATGAGCATGTTTTCTCGAATTTCCAAAGAAGCCAAGATATTGATTGGCATTACTTGCCTCGCGGCAGCTAGTCTTATCTGGTTTAACCTTATCACCCAGCAACGTCAAGGCTTTAACCCTATTTCAATTGGGGGTTCCTCGCCAGCTTTGCCAGGTTCTTCAACACCTACGGTTCAAATTCCCGAGCCTCCTAAAGCAACGCCTGAGACGATTGAACCTTATACCGAGGCAAGTAGTAACGCAGAATCCAGTTCTGGTGATATTGCCGTCATTGCACCTGCTTCAAGTGTAGCTTCGGTAACGACTCCTGAAGCAAGCACCGAAGCAAGCACACCTACGCAGCCCCAAATTGAAACGACGACTGCAACCATTCCAGATACACCTCAGACTACCCTCCAGGCACTTCCTGTCACGATTCAAGAGGTGCAAGCCATAAGTAACGTTGAAATTGCAGAATTGCCTTTCCTTGTGACCAGTCCACCGAGTAGTTTAAGTGAAAACGCTGAGCTTGAAGCCTCCGCTCAGGCAGCGGCAGATGGTTCAGAAACGCAGCGCGCCAGCATTAATCCTTTTGCCCCGCTTGTTTTGGTTGAAAAACCTTCCGAAACATCTTCATCTGCCATCGTCGATGTACCGATTCCAAGTGCACCTCAGCCCATTGTAGAAACAGCGCAAACCCCTAACACCATCTCTGTCCCTACCCCTCCCCCTGCACTTAGCCTCGAGGCTTCTCCTCCAACACGAAATGCTGCCCTACCGATGCTGGCAACCACCGGGCTACTTAAACCCCTACCCAGTGGTAGCCTACCTACGACCCCTGGTATTTTGACTCAGGCTTTAGCACCCACAGTGCCAACGACATCGCCAGTTGAGCCAAAATCCTCACCTAACTTAGCTCTGACCAGTGCCCCTGCGCTACTCGCTCCAAAGCTTAATGCAGAGATGCCAACCTTACCTGCAAGTACCGCAAGTACAGATTCTTTTCAAGCTGAGCAAAACCCCGACCTTATTACAACGCCACTTACTGAAAGTGTGGAACAAGATTCGACAACAAGTGCCGCTACAGCCGTTGGCGCATCTACTTTAAGCCGCTACTTGCGTGATAACAATGTTAGGTTTACAGGTTCGGTTATAGGCCCTGTCAGTGTTGGTGTATTTAGATCAAATAACTCTAATGCACCAATAATCGTTAGCCTGGGGCAGTCATTCCCAGAGACAAGTTTTGTACTAAGTAGTCTCAAAGGTCAGCAAGCCGAGATTAAAGACAATGATGACGTTCAAAGTTTAGCACTAGATTTATGGCGGTGATTATGAAAAGATTTTTACTCCTGATACTCCTAAGTATAGCTTCTCTCTCGTGGGCTCAGTCAAGTTTGCCCGATGACCCTAGATTTGATACCCCAGTTAGCTTGGTCACTCAAGCTGATGGCGAACTGTTACAGGCCATGATTGAGTCTTTGGCCTTAAGCGTAGGTCTAACCCCTATTGCAGATGGTATTCCTGAGCAGATAGTCAATTTAAGAATTGAAGAACCTAAGCCCTTTAGACAGCTCTGGGATATCTTGCTTCAACGCTATAATCTTGACTTTGCTTTACTTGAAAATGATGTGGTGGTGGTCGGCTCGAGCGTTGACGTTTCCGAATTCAAGCCTCAACCTGTCGCTCAGCCCAATACCTCAGAACCTGTCGTACAAGAGTTTTACCGAATCCAAGAAGGCATTGACGTTTCACAAATTGCCGATCTTATTCGCCGTATTGTGCCAGATGTCGTGATTGAAGCTTTACCCGGCTTACAAAGTGTCTTGGTTCAAGGTTCGCAAGCTCAGCAAGATCAGGTCGCACTGGTTGTGAAACAGTACAACCCCATTGTTGATCAAATCAACCGCGAGCTCCGCGTTTATCCTTTAAGTAATGCCAATGCTGAAGAGCTGGCAACCGTTTTACAAGGCTCAGGTGTTCTAGCCCAAGTTGCTGCTGCTGATGCAAATAACGGTGCGGCAGCTCCTGATGCAGCCGCTCAAGCCGCAGCACCTGCGGTAACTGAAACAAGTGTCTTCACAATAGTTGCAGATAAAGGTTCAAACAGTCTAATTGTTAATGCGCCTGCTGACATTCACACCCGAATTGCCGAGCTGGTTACCCAACTCGATGTTCCAAGACAACAGGTCAATGTTCAGTTGAGAATCCAAGAGATTACCTCAGAGCAAGCGGCACGACTTGGTATTAATTTAACTACTGCCTTAGGTAATTTTGCGGTAAACCTTCTAGAAGGGGGCCTCAAATTTATTTTTGATGCTCAACAAAGTGTTTCAGGTTTAAACATTGGTGCAGTTTTGGATACTTTAGAGCGCCAGGGCTTATCTCGTAAGGTAGACGATACCAATATCACCGTTTTAAATAACGAAGAAGCCAGCCTAAAATCAGGGGGACGGGTAGAGATTCAGTTTCAAGGTGCCGATGGTTCAATTAGCTTTAGAACGCTCGAGTACGGTGTTATGGTCAAAATGACCCCACGCATTACCAACGATGGACGCGTCATTGTTGCTGTTGAGGCTGAAATTTCTGATTTGCTCACGCCTTTCTCTGAAGGAGAAGTGCCAAATCGCATTGATTTTTCCGAACGCAAAACAAGCTCGACAGTTACTCTGGCTCCCGGACAAACCGTCGTTTTAGGCGGCCTATTTCAAAACAGCTTTTCTGAAACCAAAACAGGTGTACCTTTCCTAAGCAGTATTCCTTATGTTGGAAGCCTGTTTAGCAAGACCGATCTTCAGGACAAAGATACCGAACTGCTCCTGATTCTGACAGCTGATATTATCGAATAAGCTTTTACTAACTCAAATTTCTAAAGTGCCTGTAACCGGGCACTTTTTTTATTGTTTTTTAAGGGCTTCATGCTAACCTTATAGCTATGATTAGTATTAATGACTTTATTTTTCAAATGGCTCAAGTGCCAAACCCGTCTAGATCTCTTATGGAACGATCTGACACCTCTCATAACCCTAAACCTTTTCAATTATAAGCCTTCATAGCAAATGTCTAGTCTATATACTCCTACCGACCAAGCCGTAACCTGGGTTGCGCTTTGTGGCTTTATGGGAACAGGAAAAAGTCGAATTGGCTGGGAACTTTCTCGCAGATTAAGCCTTACTTTTATTGATACTGACCGCGTTATCGAACGGGTAAGTTGCGCGCGTATTAGCGATATTTTTGATAACTACGGTGAACAAGTTTTTAGAGATTATGAAACAGAAGTCATTCGGCGATGTTTGAGACTTGATCATGCGGTTATTTCCACGGGTGGCGGTACCGTAACCCGCCAGGTAAACCGAGATATGCTTAAAAGTCGCGGCCCAGTCATTGTCCTTTGGGCCAGTCCTGATACGATTTACAAACGGACACGCAAACATAAGCGCCCTCTACTTGAGATGGGTAACCCCATTGACCGAATTAGTGAATTGCTCGAGTCAAGACGCAAAGCTTATGAAGATGTAGCTTCCTTTAATGTATCCACAGATGGTCGAAAATCGACCGATGTGATTGAAGAGATTGTTGAGAAACTATGGCATTGGAAAAAGACCCAAGACAGCTTAACGTCCAGGTAAATCCGCCCTACCCTATTTATATTGGTAAAGACCTTGCGACTACAGTTGCTAACACCGTCAAAAGTTCAAAACTTGCGATTATTACCGATTCTCGGGTTAAAGCTTTACATTTGGAGGCGCTAACAAAAGCCCTGAAGGTAGCTGGCAAATCGGGTCAAGCCTATGAAATTACGCCGGGAGAAGATAGCAAATCCTTTGAAACGCTTAGTCAGGTGCTCAGCCATATGGCTCACGATGGTTTTGATCGCGGCTCTGCCATAATTGCCCTGGGTGGTGGTGTTGTGGGGGACTTAGCTGGGTTTACCGCTGCAAGTTTTATGCGTGGTATTGACTTTTATCAGCTTCCAAGCTCTTTACTTGCGATGGTTGATGCCAGTGTGGGCGGAAAAACAGGGATTAACTTGCCCGAAGGGAAAAATTTGGTTGGGGCTTTCTGGCAACCCAAAGGGGTTTTTATCGATGTGGCATATTTAAAAACCTTGCCTGACAGCGAGTTTAGGCAGGGTGCAGTCGAATTATTCAAACATGGTCTTATCAAAGATACGAGTATTTTAGAGGATGTCAAAAAGACGGAGTTCCACAAGGACGGCGAACCTGAGTTTTTAGCGGATCTTATTGCTAGATCAGTTAAGGTAAAAGCAGATATTATCGCAGAGGACGAAAAAGAACAGGGCATTAGAGCCTATCTCAATTTAGGTCATAATCTGGCCCACGCCCTAGAGGCCGCTAGCGATCACCAGATTTCTCATGGCGATGCTGTCGCTTATGGGCTTGCCTTTGATGCCAGGCTTGGTTTGCAACGTGGCTGGCAAGATATAAGCCAGGAAACGCTCGAGTTTTTACGCTGGGTAAACCCTAAAAAACTGCCTGTGACTGAGTTTGCTGAGCTCGAGCCGTTTTTAAAGCGGGATAAAAAGAATAAAGATGGCAAAATGAAGTTTGTTCTCCTCAAACATTTGGCTGAACCTTGCATTGTTGATGATTTAAGCCATGACGAGCTTCTAGAAGCCTGGGATTTTCTGGTGAACCAATGATACTTATTCTAAATGGACCTAATCTTAATCTACTTGGCACACGCGAACCTGAAGTTTATGGCAAAACCACTTTACAAGATTTGGAAAATGCCTGCCTTGACTGGGCAAAAGCTTTAGGGCTCAGCGCCGAATGCAAACAAAGCAATCATGAGGGTCAACTTATTGATTGGATTCATGAGGCAAAAGTCAGACAAATGCAAGGGATTATCATTAACCCAGGTGGATATACTCATAGCTCTATTGCCTTACGAGACGCCATTGCAGGCGTTGCGCTACCAACGATTGAGGTACATATCTCAAATGTCTACACTAGAGAAAGTTTTAGACATCATAGTTATATTGCGCCGGTATGTTTGGGGAGTATTGCAGGACTAGGTATTGAGGG